>JBOFTL010000053.1:0-4589 GCA_051652045.1 Microcoleus sp.
AATTCGTCCATTGTTGTAGTAGTTTCATTAACTGAAGCTGCTTGCTGGCTTGCCATGCGTTCCTGTTCTTCTACTGTAGCTGCAATTTGAGTTGAAGAGCTTGCGATCGAGCTAATTGCTCGTTCGATCGTGCGTGCAACTCCGGAGGAAACCAGCCATGCAATACCCATTCCTAATAACAATAATAGCACCGAACCTAGTGCTAGGACTAATATCAAGTTGTTTAAAGATTGCTGGGTTTTTTGGGTTGTTTGCCTGATATATTGTAACTCAACTTCTCGAAACTGGCGGTTGACTTCCACAAACTCATTAACAAATTTCGTGTATTTTCCTGTATTAAATATACCCAGCGCTTCTGCCGTCCGATTTTGTTGAAACAGGTTTATTATTTCACTAGAACCGTTATAATATTCATTAACTAGAAGTAACATCCTGTCCACCCGCTGGCTCTGTTCGGGATTTGTAATTAGCGGTTCTACTGCTTTTGCTGATTGGCGGGCCAAAGCCGCGCCTGTTTTAAAATCATTTAAAAATTGTTGATTCTTATTAACTAAATACCCGCGCATTCCGCGCACCATTTGTTCGGCACCTACCGACATATTATTGGTTTCTCTGATAGCAGATTCTACTCTGTCAACTTCTTTAAAAGTCTGAAATACTTGGTTGGTGCTTGCGTAAACCAGCGCGGGAAATCCCAGGTAAATAGTCGCAGGTGCTAAAGATCCCAGCAGCATTCTGTTTTTAATATTTAATTTTTTTAGTTGAGCAAACATCTATTTCCCCTGAATTTGAATAGTATTTATTTTGGAAATCTGAATCCCTAGAATCTTCCTGTAAAAAAATCGCTTTCTACTATCAGCGATCGAATCTCAACCGTCAACTGTCAGCTCTAAAAGGTAGAAGATAGAAGGTAGAAGGCAGAAACGATTACCAATTACCAGTTACCCATTACCAAGTGTCAACTGTCAACTCTCAAACGTCAACCGTTTCATCAACAATAACTCCTCCTTGTGCCAGTAATTTTTCTAAATTCAGCACGGCCATCATTGTTTCCCCGTAAATAGCAGTTCCCCGCAAATATTCTTTGTTAGCAGAGTGTAATGCCGCTGGAATAGGTGCTAATTCTGAGAAATTTAAATAGATTATATCCAATATTTCATCTACAATTATACCTGCTACAAAGCCCGGAACATCAACAACTATCGCCTGAGATAGAGAATTTATTTGATTCTCCATATATAAGATGCCTCGAATATCAACTAGCGTCACAATTTCGCCCCGCAAATTCATATTTCCGATAATTCGATCGGGAGTGCAAGGCACCGGCGTGACTCTACTAATGGTAGTAAATTCGCGCACTATGGCTAAATTAATACCGAAGTATTCGCCATTCAAAGTAACTACTGCGAGTGGCATATCAACTGCGGCAGAGTTTTCACGATTGCTTAAACGCCTCAAATTCTGGGCCCTTTCTCGAAAAATTACCTTTTCTTCCGGGGTAGCACTCGGACAAAAAACATGAGGCTTGTTTAAAACTTTACCATTTTCAACTGCCAATGCTGGCTCGAGATCCTGTGCCAAATTTGCTGTTGCCAAATCCCCTGTGGCATCTTCCGTACCGCTGCTGGTAGCAAGAGACAGCAATACCTCTTCTGTTTCGGGAGAATAACGAATTAAACGATCGACATCCAGCAGCATCACAATATCAGATTCACAGCGAGCAATTCCAGCTACAAAATGATGCGATATATTTCCCTCCTCTCGGCCGTAATATAGCTGCCCAGTTATGGCATCTATTGGGATATTTTTGACTTCGCGAACTAGATCTACAATAATCCCAATTTTAAATTCTTGCCATTTTACAACAATTACACTATCCGTCACACCGTATTCTTGCAAGACATATCCAAAACGGAGATTCAGATCCATCACCGGCAGAATTTGACCGCGCAGGTCGATCGCGCCTACAATATCATGGGGCGCTCCCGCGAGCGGTGTCAACTCCGGCAGAAAGAAAATTTCCCGAACGCAGGATGCTTCTACAGCGCAGAGCAAACCGTTCTGTTTGAAAATAAGATACGGTTTAGTTTCCATTGTTGTTGATTGCTGTTGAAAAACTTAGTTAAGTTTTATAATACTGTTTATTGACAAGAATTGCACGACTAGCAAGCAGATAGAGGATCGCGCGCCAGACTCTAAAAGCCTAGTAGTTTTGTGCTATGTTAAAACAGACCCGTTTAACAAGCCGATCGCGCGTTACGTGCAGCACGAGTCCTATTTATTGACTGTATAATTTTAGCAAAATTTTTTTAACATCTATCAACATTTGACTGGCTGTCGTTTTACCGTGTTGTTCGATCGCAGTAGTTGGCGGTAGTTTTTTCAATATTTCACAGGCTGAATTGTACATTTTAATTGCTCTTGTGGTTTGACCTTCTTGATGGTAAATATTTCCCAGTTCTAGATAAGCAGAAATAAAGGAAGGGTAAAGATAGATAATCCGTTTAAAATACTTTTTTGCTGTAGCCAAGTCCCCGGTTTCTTCGGCAATATGAGCTTGCAAGTAATAAGGAAATACAGACAGAGAATCAACTTCGCTCGCTCGCTGACAGTTGTCGATAGCTCGGGAATATTGACCTAAATTTGCATAAATTTGAGCCAACAAATAATAAGCGTCAAAATTATTTTCCTGCAGGGAGATCGCTTGTTTTGCTTTTTCGATCGCCTCAATATAAGATTTATTTTTAAAACAAGTTTTTGCTGCTATTATCAGCTTGGCAACCGTTTTTGACTCCTCAGTTTTCGGCGCGAATTGCGCTGTCATTTCGTTTTCTACATAGCGAGCTCGCAGCATTTTCCCCAGCCGAGTAGATTCGATCAAGATCGGCGTCATTTCTGCTGAAGAGAAGCCCCGCAAATTATCAGGTTGAGTCATCTCTTTTGGATCTCGATCTTGGCGCACCGCAGTCGGCTTAATAGTTTGCCCCCTCCCTAAATTTGCCCTTGGGACAGACACCGTGCTAGAATCTATGTGACAGCATTCATTTTGTTGCGAATCTCGCCGCTGGTACACTACCGACTCCGGGAAAACCTTAGTTTGAAATTCGCTCATACTTTGGCCGTAAACTTCCGCATGACCTGTCATTAAATATCCGCCCGGTCTGAGAGTTTTAGCAAACTTTTTCAGGGCGATCGAAGTATACTTCGATTCAAAATAAACAAATACATTTCTGCACAAAATCAGATCCATATTATAAATATCGTGATAAATACTGGGAAAATTATCTGTCACTAAATTCACCAACTTAAACTCTACCAAATTTCGCAACTTTTTATCGATTTCCCATTCATCTCGATGCCTTTTAAAATACCTGTTTTGCACCTGTGGATCGACCAAACGAAACGACCAAGAACTGTAAACACCGCGTTGCGCTTTTTCGATCGCTACTTCATTAAGATCTGTACCTAAAACTAAAATATTCCACTGCGACCAATTCGCAATTAACTGTTGCAAAAGAATCGCCAAAGAATAAGGTTCTTCACCTGTAGAACATCCCGCACTCCAAATCCGCAGGGTTGGCTGAGTCCCCAAAGTTTTTTGCAGCTTAATTTTCTGCTCTATTAGTTCAGGTAAAATCACTTTTTCTAACAGTAAAAACTGTCCCTTATCTCGCATGAAGTAGCTTTCATTTGTTGTCAAGAGCAGTACCAATTGCCGCCATTCATTTTCGCTTGCCCCATTTTGAGCGGTTAAAAGTTGATAATATTTTTCGGGATTATTTAATTTTACCGCTTTCATTCTAGTCAAAATTTTTTTAGACAAACTTGTCCGATCTTGCAGTCGAATCTGTAAACCTATTCGAGTAGAAATTAACTGAATAAATAACTGAATTAGTGTATCGCTCATGTCATAATTATAAGGAAGAAGGAAGAAGGAAGAAGGAAGAAGGAAGAAGGAAGAAGAAAGAAGGAAGAAGAAAGAACAAATAACCTACAAACAGCAAGCAATCTCGATCGGGAATCTTACGTTTGATTAGGTGAATTTACTGAAAAATTTAATCAGTTTAAATTTTGTTGATTAGGTTGACAAAATTAGGGAAATAAACTTAGGGCAATGGATGATTAGTAAGAGCAAGTGTTGAAAAACAAGCTCCAATAACATGATATCAAAAAGCTGTGCGCGACGCTTCTAATCGTTGAAAATTTGGAAATTAGGGAATTTGAGCCTCAGAT
Organism: Microcoleus sp.; assembly: GCA_051652045.1. GTDB lineage: Bacteria > Cyanobacteriota > Cyanobacteriia > Cyanobacteriales > Microcoleaceae > Microcoleus. Next base: position 4,234 of record JBOFTL010000053.1, read on the forward strand.
CGCGTCCGCTCGATCGCGCCTGAGTTCGAAAGCAAAAGCTGTAAGGTGCGCAGTGCGCACCCCACAAATAGAGGCTGTTTGCTAGCAAAAGCTGTAAGGTGCGCAGTGCGCACCCTACAAATAGACTCTAGAGGAGAAACAGCCTTAAAGTCTCCCTTTATGCCGGATAGATCCGCAAGCGGCGGTTGGGTTCTTCCCCAAAACTGTGGGATTTGAGATGGTAGTGTTCCACCAATTCGTGCTGCATTTTGCGGACGTGGGGAGAACGGGGCAACAGTTCCACCGGCTGTCCTTTGGGAATCACAATTTGCTCCACCGCCAAACGGGCCTCTTCCAAAGCTTCGATCTCATCAGAA
>JBOFTL010000054.1:0-7089 GCA_051652045.1 Microcoleus sp.
ATTGATAGTTGATAGCTGAGATTTGAGAGTTGATAGTCGATCGAACGAGTACGACTCGTAGGGTGCGTCGCTATCAAAAATCCTCAAACAATCGACAATCTCGCGGCGACGCACCTTACTAAACTGTAGGGTGCGTCGCTATCAAAAATCCTCAAACAATCGACAATCTCGCGGCGACGCACCTTACAAAATTCATTAATAGTAATGGTTGATTTAACAATTATTCCCCTATTTCCCCCTCGATATTGCTCAATAGATAAGGAAAAATTACAGTGAAGGACGAGCCGATTCCTATTTGAGAACTTACTTCAATTTTACCTTGCAAGAGCTTGACTAATCGATCGACTATTGCTAATCCCAAGCCGGTACTGTCGTGAAGGTAAGCACCCTTGGGATTTTTGGCTCGAAAATAAGGCTGAAAAATTCGATCGCACTCTTCAGCCGCAATCCCAATTCCTGTATCGGCGACGCAAATAGCCCACTCTTTGTCAGACAGCAATTCACTTGTTACAGTAACAGTACCCGCTTCAGTGTAGCGAATCGCATTACTCGTTAAATTAATGATAATTTGCTGCAAGCGTAAGTAATCTGTCACAACTCGATCGAGCTTTGGATCGCAATCGACAACTATCTTTAAACCTTTGGCTTTTGCTAAAGGCTCGACTATTTCCACAACAGACTCGATCGCCTCTTGTAAGTTTACAATACTGAGCTGCAATTCGATGTGTCCCGCCTCGTACCGCGAGATTTCCAGAGTATCATTAATTAATCTCAGCAATCGCCTGCCGTTGGTGAGGACTTTATCAATATGCCCTAAATTGAGAACAGAATCTTTACGTTCGGGATTGTTTTGTTGTTGGCGCAAAAACAAATCTGAATAACCAATAATTGAGGTGAGAGGAGTTTTCAATTCGTGAGCTAAGTGAGACAGATTTTCTTTGTTGGTGCGAACTAAGCGAGTCAATTCTTGATTGGTAAGTTTCAATTGATTTTGCAAATACTCTAATTCTCGCAATCTTTCCAATGTATAAGTTTTAAAACATTTAGCGATTACTTCGTCGAGAGCAGTGTCAATTAAGCGGTAAACTCTGTTAACTTCGGTGGCAGAGGCTGTCAGCAATTCCGGCTCTAAAACCGAGAAAATTTCCCAGCGTAGCAAGCGGTATTCCCGCGCAATTTCTTCGGCGTCGTAGCCTTGTTTTGCTCTGAGAGTTCCGTGTTCTAGGCTTTTTTCTACTAGCGTCTGAATGTCACTTTCTTGAGATTGAGAAAGCATAGTTGCGATCGCTTGCAGCACGAGGGGAAGACTGTAGCGTACGCCATTGTAGGTAAGTTCCTTAGCTGTTTCGAGTCGATCGTCGCAGCGTACAGCTTCGATCCAGTTTTGGATAATTGTATCAATTTTATCTTGCAGCACCAGGCTAAAATCTCTCATGGCTCTTGTGTAGAAATAAATGGCGATCGCCTTTGCTATCTCTAGATTAATTGATTAATTAACGTTTTGAATTTTCTCACCTTGTTTCAATCTCCCGCACAGCATGACCTATCTACTTCTCAAGACGTATTGACTGGATAAGATAATAATGTTACACTCAAAGACATTGGCTGAAAAAGTCAAGCCTAATCCAGTGTTGCGTAATTAAAATTGCACGATCGCACTTGCACGATCGCACTTGCACGATCGCACAAAGCGCATCAGTGGAGCGGAGGAACCAATTTTCGGGGCTAATCTTTATATAATTAATTAGCGCAATATCGAATAGCGCTAACAAACAGCGCTCAGAAAAATAGCGCTCAGAAACAGCTAAAAAAATTGCCCAATTAAATCCCATTAAAACATTGAGTGCAATTTTTCAGCTCTAAATTATGTAAGGAAGGACATCTCTCAGTCCTAGCCCGTCAGCTAACTTCGCAGGCATTGAGAAGAGACTGAAAAGCTAAATTTCTGAACAAGATAGTTTGGCTTCATCAGTGTCTCCGGTTGGTATTGTTCGAGTTACTTGTACCTGCCCCTGACTCTGAGGAGATTGAAATGTCAATCCAACTTAATTTATCTGCGATCGCAGTTGCCGGACAAGCTGTTTGGAGGCGGACAAAACCCGCTATTATCCGAGATGCAGTTTTATTACCTGCTGCGGGTTTTTTAGGAATTCTTGTATTGTGGTGGATAGTTGCAAGCTTCAAAAGCGATTTGATTCCCACCCCACATCAAGCGTTAACCGCTAATTTAGATTACATATTAAATCCATTTTACCAGCGAGGTCCGGGAGATTTAGGAATTGGCTGGCTGCTGCTAGCGAGTTTGCGGCGGGTGTCGCTGGGATTTTTGCTGGGTGTAGCAGTAGCGATTCCTGCGGGATTTCTTATCGGGATGTCGAAACCGGCAATGATGGCCCTGAATCCGCTGATTCAAATCTTCAAACCTGTGTCGCCACTGGCTTGGCTGCCCATAGCTTTATCGATTTTTAATCTAGCAGAACCGTCGGCAATTTTTGTCATATTCATCACGTCTTTGTGGCCGACAATTATTAACACAGCGCTAGGAGTTTCCAGTGTTTCCCAAGATTATATAGATGTGGCTAGAGTTTTGGAAATGTCGCGCTGGCGGCGGATTACCAAGATAATTTTGCCTGCAAGTTTGCCCTACATTTTTACAGGATTGCGGATTAGTTTGGGGATTGCTTGGCTGGTGATTGTGGCAGTGGAAATGCTGACGGGCGGCGTGGGAATTGGCTTTTTTGTGTGGGATGAGTGGAGTCGTTTGAATTTGAGTTCGGTATTTTTAGCAGTGTTCGTTATTGGTTTAACTGGTTTGCTGCTTGATTGGGCAGTTGGCAAAGTTCAGGAATTAGTAACGCATCGATCTGTTAAGAGTTGAGAGTTGAGAGTTATAGTGCGAGCGTCCCCGCTCGCGATCGATTGATAATTGACAGTTGATAGTTGTATGGTGCATCGCCACCAACCATCCCAAACAACGATCGACTATTTCATGGCGACGCACCAGACAGTTGACAGCTTTCATCGCGAAAAAGAGAAGAATCAAGTTGCCTGTTACTCAGTAGGAAGAAGCAATAGGGAAAACAGATATTTAGCAGTTAGTAATTGATAGTTAGTCCTTGAGAATTAAATATGAAAGACTCGTTTGTTAACGAATGGAAGCGCCGAGAATTTCTGCAAGGAATAGGCGCGACGGCGGCAGGAATTACTTTATCTGCTTGTGGAATTAGTGCCGATCGATCGGCAAAAGGACTTACTGAAGAAGCAGCCGCTGTCAAACCCATAGTCAATTCCCAAATCTTAGAAAAACCCAATTTAACTATAGGATACGTCCCCGTTAACGACTGCGCGCCCTTTGCGATCGCCTGGAAAAAAGGCTTGTTTCGCAAATACGGTTTAAACGTCAAACTCAACCGCGAAGCAAGCTGGGCGACATCTCGCGACGGCCTAATTTTTGGCCGTCTCGATGCTTCTCCAGTCGTATCCGGCGCCGTGACAAATGCCCGAATCGGTGCCGAAGGGGCACGCCACGCACCTTTGTGCGCGGCAATGACAATTCACCGTCACGGTAACGCGATGACGATGAATCGGGCGATGTGGGATTTCGGTTTGCGTCCGTGGCGCGAATACGGGGGCAATTTTGCAGAATTTGGCAAACAATTTCGCGCTTTTTTTGAGAGTCAACCAGCCGAAAAAAAAGTTTGGGCAGTTGTTTTAAGTTCGGCGATTTACGAATACTTTGTCCGCTACATATCAGCGGCTGCCGGTGTCGATCCGTTCAAAGAATTTCGGGTAATTATCGTGCCGCCACCGCAGATGGTAACTAATATGAGAATTGGCGCAATGCAGGCTTACATGGTAGCGGAACCCTGGAATACGCGGGCAATTCAAGGTAATTTGGGAGTGGGTTTTACCTTCGCCCAGGGCAAAGAAGTTTGGTTGGGACATCCCGATCGCGTTTTAGGAGTAATGCAATCATTTATTGATGAAAATCCTAAGACTTATTACTCGCTGGTGAAAGCAATGGTAGAAGCCTGTCAATATTGCAGCAAGCCGGAAAATCGCAGCGAAATCGCGGTACTTCTGACCGATCGATCTTTTACCGGGGCTAAACCGAAAACCGGGGCGATCGATAAGTTTACGAAACCGGGAATCATTGGGGATTACAATTACGGCGGATTTGATGACAAAGACCGTACTTTTTCCTCGGAAGATACCACAATTTTCTACGATATTCCCGGAAATTTACCTCAAATATCGGGAAATCATTCTACTTTTTTATGGCAGTCTCAAAGTATTTGGTTGATGACACAAGCTGCCCGCTGGGGACACATTAAAGAAATTCCCAAAAATGCTGAAGAATTAGCTAAAAAAGCTTGGAGAACCGACCTTTACCGCAAGATTGTTGCTGAAATGGCGATCGATTGTCCCAAGGATGATTATAAAATAGAACCAGCAGAAGCTTTCATCGATACCAAGAAATTTGACCCTAGCGATCCTGTAGGTTATTTGAAGAGTTTTGAAATTAGAGCCAACCGCCCCCAATCTTTTTTTCTGTCTTAATGTCAACTACTCAATACAATCAGAAAAATGACTCAATCTGCTTTTACATCTACCCCAGCCAATAATGCTGTTAACAGAAAATCTGAATTTCTGGAAATTAATAATCTATGCAAGTCGTATAAAAATCCTGATGGTAGTGAATTTAGCGTGCTGGAAAATATCAATCTGAGTATTGCAGAAGACGAATTTATTTCAGTAATCGGTCACTCAGGCTGTGGCAAATCTACACTCTTGAAAATAGTGGCCGGTTTGGAAAAACCGAGTGCGGGAATGGTGACACTAGAAGGCAAAGAAATTCGCCAACCCGGTGCCGATCGCATGATGGTATTCCAGCACTACGGACTGCTACCTTGGCTGACTGTGCGCGAAAATATTCGGCTAGCAGTTGATGAAGTTTTGCAAAATATGGGTCGCGCTGAAAAAATTAGTCTTGTCAACGAACACTTAGCAATGGTAAACTTAACAGCAGCAGCAGATAAATACCCAGATCAAATTTCAGGGGGCATGAAACAGCGAGTAGGAATCGCGCGAGCTTTGGCAATTCGCCCGAAAATGTTATTATTAGATGAGCCGTTTGGAGCGCTGGATGCTCTAACTCGCGGCAAGTTGCAAAAACAGGTGCTAAATATCTGGGAAAATCGCAGACAAGCTGCAATGATGATTACTCACGATGTGGACGAAGCTATTTATATGTCCGATCGAATCGTGTTGATGACAAACGGCCCGGCGGCGAAGATAGGCGAAATTTTGCAAGTGCCTTTTGCGCACCCGCGCGATCGTCAAGAGTTGCGGGAATCTCACGAATATTACAACCTCCGCAACTACGCTTTGAATTTCCTCGAACGCTACTTTACCCAAGATGAATAATAGAAATTGCGCGCGGGTATCCCGAAATCGACTGCGGGCGAAATGACTGCGATCGAGCCTGCATATCGGCTAAGCAACCCGATTTCAGCAGTCTAATATCTGTCCGATCGATTACCATAAAAAACGGTTTGTAGTGCGGACTTAAGTCCGCTCAATCTTGCGGATTTAAGTCCGCACTACGAAGGAATTTTATAGCGGTCGATCGATCCGACGCGATTTAAGTTCATCAGGAATGCACGGCAAAGCAGAGAAAACAATTTAATTAAACGAGGTCAAGCCTGTGAATCTCAAAACAATGTTAGCGCGTTTTGAAAGTGCATTGGGGTGTCAAGGTTTAGCTGAAGAAATGGTGCTGCTACCAGAACCGAAAAAACCAATTTCTCAAAAAGGTGAAGCAACCAAATCTGTCAACTTTATCGTAGGATACAGCGGTTCCGCCACAAGTCAAATAGCTCTAGATATTACCCTGTGGATTGCCCATCAAACTCGTTTAGTAACAACTCAAGAAGTCACAGTGCAAGTTGTCTACGTTATCGACGAACAGCAACAGAAATACTCTGAGGAACTCTGCAATTTAGCTGAGAAAAATTGGTCGATCGCCACTGCAGGAGATTCGGATTTAGCAGCAGCACCAGCCTTCAATTGTGCAGCGCCCGCGATAGCTTTACCTGCTGGAATTCAGCCATCATCGCGGCGGGCAACTTGGCTCGATCGACCTTATTTGCAATCAATTTTCTGTCAAAACAACGAATACGAAATAGCAGACAAGCTGCTGTGGGAAGCGCGGTGTTTGGCCCAGGAATGGCACGGTTTATTTAAGGCTCACTTGCGCATCGGGCGGGTAGCAGCCCAATTGAAAAAAGTAGCGGAATTAGAAACAGCCAACGTACTGTTTTTAGGCAGCAATTCTGCTAGCGATCCGTTAGTTCGCGAATTAGGCAAAAATTTTCCCTGCTGCGTGCTGGGCATTCCTGCGAGACTCACCTATCCGATGGATTTTCAACCAGAAGTCAGTTCGAGTAAATCGCACTTAGCGGCTGCTTTACCCGCGCGGTAATAGCTTGTAAGATGGCGTGCAAATTGGGTATCTCTGCGATCGATCGGTGCTTGAAAATGATGTAGGAAGTGCTCTCATCTCAGATGCTGGCTAGTTGACATCTTATACCAAATCCGGCTACTATAATACTCCCTCTATTGTCATTGCGAGCTTTCGCGAAGCAATCTCAAAGACTCTGCCAGTGACAGACGATTTATCAAGGGGATAGATAACCCGGATTTGGTATTACTCAAATATATTGCCGTTATTTGAGTAAGATGTCAAACGCGCGATCGACGATCCTCTGCGGGCGATCGCGCTAGAATTGCTTTATCAGCTGCTTCGGTCGCCCCATCACCATCTATGTGTTTATCAAAACTAATAGCTATTTTGCGAAGCAAGAATCCACTGCATTAAATTCTGCCATTCAGGAGAACTAGCCAACAAATCTGCATCAAATTCATTGTCAGATTCTTGATAAAATTCCGCAAAACAATCTGCCCAATTAATTACTGTTTCCACAGGTAAATAAGGCGTAAAATTCCAAGAACGCTGCAAAAACTGTGCCATTTCCACATGGTGTCCGGTGCGGTGCAAATACCACGCAATCCAAACAAAAGTGCTGT
>JBOFTL010000055.1:0-7360 GCA_051652045.1 Microcoleus sp.
CAAGTTAATGGGTTTGTTGGGAATGCCTTTTAACCGCACTTCGATTCCCGGTTTGTATTGCGTGGGCGACAGTACGTTTCCGGGGCAAGGTTTAAATGCTGTGGCATTTTCTGGCTTTGCTTGCGCGCACAGAATTGCAGTGGATTTAGGATTGTGAGAGTTGAGAGTTGATAGTTGTAGTGCGAGCGTCCCCGCTCGCGATCGATTGACAGTTGATAGTTGTAGTGCGAGCGTCCCCGCTCGCGATCGATTGATAGTTAACAGTTGATAGTTGATAGTTGATAGTTGTAATGGGGAATGGGGAATGGGTAATATCATGTTCGGTCGATCGCCCTAACAAAAACTGTTTGTAGTATGGACTTCAGTCCATTACAATTTTGCGGACTGACGTCCTCACTACGAACTTACATTATTGCAGTCTATCGACCTGACATCATAATAATTGGTAGTTAGGTAATTGATAAAGACCTACTACCAATTACCTACTACCAATTACCAATTACCAATTACCAATTACCAATTACCAACTACCAACTACCAACTACCAATTACATATCAAATTGATAGAGCAATACTAATAATAATTAAACCTAAAAATACTAACCAAACTAGATTTTGTCTGCACCAATTTTTAACCGATTGCGACCAGCCACCGCTAATGTATTTGGCGGTTTCGGGAACTAATGGCTCAGCTTTGTCGTGATAAAGCGTGCATACTTTGGCAAAGGGACGCTGCGGGTAGTTGCAAGTGTCGTCTGCGTGGTAAATACAAGTAGTGCAGAGATATTCTTCAGAGGTCGATCGATACAGTGGAATACCCGGATGACCGAAGGCTTTGAGAGTGGTTTTACAGTGGGGGCAAACGATCGATCGGGCTTCTACAGGTTGGTGGCAGTTAGGGCAATCAGACATTGGGCCTGCTGAACTCCTCAATACTGTTTATATCTTGCCACATCTATACCAGAGGAGGCCGGTAGGGTCGGCACGCCCCCGAAATATCAAGTTTTTGGTGGGGGTAATTTTTCTGAGAAACCATCCCGATCCTTAGATTAGGGGGTTTTCCGAACTCCGATCGCCGGGTGAGACTCGCCACCAGACAGCTAGATGCTTCAAAATATATTGGTAGGGGACTTGAGTCGATCGAGTCTTTTGGGGCAAACAACAGGAAAAATTTATGGATAACAATAGCGACTTACTCAAACAACTGTTCATGCTGGGTATCGGTACTACTTCCCTGGTGGCTGAGAAATTGCAGGAAGCTAGCGATCGGTGGGTCAAAGATGGCAAAATTAATTCCGAACAAGCCAAAACCTTTGTTGATGACATGACCGAACACCTCAAGTCGGAACAGGGTAACTGGGAGACGCAATTGCAGCGCCAACTGCGGAATATCCTGCAAGATATGGGAGTTCCCCGGCAGTCAGAAATGGATGAGTTGCGCGGCAGACTCGATCGTTTGGAACGTCAGGTGCGAGATCTGGAAAACCGTCACTGGCGCTGAACCCGGACGAGATGGATTGTGAGCTGCGATTTTGTGATAAGATCGTCAGTCGATCGATAACTATTCACAATTCGCAACTCACAAAATGTAAAAGGAGAGTTAATTTTGCGGGGAATTATAATTAGCTTGGGGGTAATGCTGGTTTGCTTTGTGTTTTTGCTCGTCGCTCAATTCAGCGATGCTCAGCAAAAAGCAATTGCTGGCGAATTGAATAATTCTATACCCGAGAATGCGGTTGAAAAGATTGCTGTTGAAAAGATTGCTGTTGAAATGAAGTCAACGCCTTCTGTAGATGGGAATAGCGTTCTAGTAGCTGATGCTACTTTACCACAAGTACCAGTTAATATCGCTGGCAATAATATGACTGAAAATACTGAAAAAACGGAGAACACCGTTACCACAGCTTCAGGCTTGAAGTATGTCGAATTGGTAGAAGGTAATGGGGCAACTCCCAAAACAGGTCAAACTGTAGTGGTTCACTATACCGGTACTTTAGAAGACGGCAAGAAATTTGACAGTTCGCGCGATCGCAATTCTCCTTTTCAGTTCAAAATTGGCGTCGGTCAAGTAATTAAGGGTTGGGATGAAGGCGTCGGTACGATGAAGGTTGGCAGCCGCCGCCAGTTGATTATTCCTCCCGAACTCGGTTACGGTGCTCGCGGTGCTGGCGGGGTGATTCCTCCAAATGCGACACTGATTTTTGATGTGGAATTGTTGAGAATTTCCGGTTGAGAAACTTGACGCAATCTTAGGTAAAAATTTTACAATTTTTGAGCAACCCGGTTTCCTTGAGGAGCCGGTTTTTTTGTAGGATTAAGTTCGATCCTGACGATCGCCTCTATCCTGCGGGCGGACTATTACAGCCGAAGGCCGAAGGCAGAAGTCAGAAGGCAGAAGTCAAAGGGACTCATAGTAACGCTTTGGACGATCTGAAATATCCTAAACGTCTTGGCAGTTGCTATTAACTGGCAACTGAATTATGAATTCTGTTCCTGCACCTAGAGTAGAATCTACCGAGAGCGAACCTCCATGTTTTTCTACGACAATTTGACGGGCGATCGCGAGTCCCAATCCCGTTCCTTTACCCACGGGTTTTGTGGTAAACAAATTGTCAAAGATTTGCGCTTTTACATCTTCGCTCATGCCCGTACCGTTATCTCGAATCCGAATCTGCACTAGATCGTCCGCGATTTCTGTGCGGATCGTAATTTGTTGGGGATTGGCTTTGAGTTCGGCAAAAGATTGAGTTTGTGCTGTTTCATCGAGCGCGTCGATCGCATTTGCTAAAATATTCATAAATACTTGGTTTAACTGACCGGGAAAACACTGGATTTCGGGTAAATTACTATAGTCTCGGATGATGTGGATCTCCGGTCTTTTTTCTGAAGCTTTGAGGCGGTATTTAAGAATTAGCAAAGTGCTCTCAAGTCCTTCGTGCAGGTTGGCTTTGACTTTGCGATCGGTATCGGCCCGAGAGAAAGTGCGAAGGCTCTTGCTCATGGATTGAATGCGATCGGTTGCTGTTTGCATTGAATTGATGATCTTGGGCAAGTCTTCCATTACGAATTCTATCTCGATCTCGCGAGCGTTTTCTGCGACAGGTTTGACTGCATCGGGATAGTATTGCTGGTAGAGAGCTAAATGTTCGAGTATGTCTTTAATGTAGTCTTTTGTATTGCTAATGCTGCCGTTGAGAAAGCCGATCGGATTATTAATTTCATGGGCAACTCCTGCTACTAAGTTTCCCAACGAAGACATCTTTTCGTTTTGTACTAATTGAAGTTGGGTGCTGTGGAGCGTTTTTAAGATATCTTCAAGATCCTTGTTTTTGCTTTCGAGTTGTTGAGTTCGATGCCACACTTTTTTTTCTAAAGTTTGACTGTAGTCTTGCTGCTCTTTTAGCAGTTGTTTGACAGTAACAATCAATTGGTTGAAAGAGATTGTCAGAGTACCAATTTCATCTTGAGCAGCGATCTTAGCTTGTAAATTAAAGTTTAATTCTTGAAGGGATTGTTGAGTAACTCGGGTGAGAGACTGAATTGGGCGAGCGATCGCCCGACTTGTAAGTAAAGAGAGTACAGCAGCGATCGCGATCGAGACTGCCATGCTGATTCCGATCGCCTGCAAGCGCAGGAGATTGCTAGCATCGATCGCATCTTCTGCTTCTTCGTACTCTTGGTAAATATTTTTAACTAGGACTAACATATCTGCGGAAAACTGATGAACTTTAGCCATGAGTATACTTTGCTCTAGCTTAGTTAGATCTGTTTGAATGCTGGTGATATTTGCAGATTTGATGTTATCTGGATTGATGCGAGATAATAGACGATCGATTGTTTGAATGTATGTTTCTGGAACCCCTTCATACTTGGTCAAAAAAGCATTAACAGCTTCTACTTCGCCCGGATGTTCAAATTTTTCTTGTCCTGCTGTTCCCCCATGAGAAGCTTTAAAATTTGTCCAGCTTTGTTGAAAGTTTTGATAGTGTTCCTTAAAATCTATATATTCCTGTTGCGTTAACTCACTCCGATCGATGGCTTCCTTGATTTTTAGCTGATGGTTATAGGTTTGCAGCACATCCACCTGCAAATGGCTGATGAGATCGAGTTCTTCTAAAACATCTTCCACCTTAGCAACCGCTATTTTTTGTTTGTAATCGGCGATAAAAATCCCGATCCCCGTACCCACTACCGCCACTCCGAGAGATAGTGCATAACCCCAGGCGATTTTTTCTCTGACCCGCAAACTGCGCAGCCAAAATATCAATTGATTTTTCATTGGTTTTCCCACAAAAACTTTATTCTATACAAATTTCCCTTGTTTGTGTAATAGTTTTATGTGACCGCTTTCCCTAACGATCTATAAAGACAGTAATTACAATCCCTTGAGTTAAGATTCCGGATACCTCGATTCGGAATCTGAATTAGTTTCTTCCAATTACCATTATGTTTGGGAAAAACAACTAAAATAACTGCAACAAATTCAATACGATCGTCCGCAGGAAATAGTCTACCATACTCATCTATACACCAAACTATAAAGAACTCACCCCTACCCCCCCTTTGGCATCGATACCACAAAGCACTTTATGCAGGGGCTTTCCGTAAGTAGCAACTAATTTATACTCACCATTGCGATCGACTATTTCGATAACGATACTGGGTCTTGACGATCCATTGGTTATTTTTTTTATTGTTACCGAAAAAACTCCGATCGCCAACCTCCCCTGTCGGGGTAGGACGTGGGACTTAGAGCTGCTCCCAAAACCCCTCAAAAGTTAAATCGATTTCTGGACGTACTCGTGGTGAAAAACTAGCCTTTGCGACGATCGCGCTACGCTTGTAATGACATAAAATCGTATTCCTTGCGTAACTCCCGATCTAGCCTAGCAAAGTCCGATCGCGCTGGTATACTCTACAATCCAAAAATCTCATTTCCGTGCGAAAAGTGTGTTTGCCAGACGCAATAACTTTATTAGGAGCTGGACATATTGTTGTGCCAAATAGTTTACTAAACTTGTCCGCAGTTAATTACCGAGAGAAGGTTTAACCATGTTTGCCGTCAAGCGAGCGCTCAAATTGAATAACAGTGAGTTCTGAATTTTGGCTAAAGATGGCTTTAGTCAAGTTTGGGTAAGTTTTACAAAGCAGTCAAGCAACAACCGAGTTTGTGACCCTGCGTGCATCTAAGACTTTTTATGTAATATTTATCACCATGCCTCAAATTTATTGACGAACTACCAGCCAGATTTGCCATGAACACCGATCGCAATTTAAATCAAACACCAATCAACTTTCCCATCCGATGGCAGCGCTTTTTTGGCGAAGCGCGTACCATCATTTTCATCTGGTACATTTTGTTAATGACCTTCTTTCTGTCCCTATCTATTCCTGCCATTCGCCAGCGCTTGTTTTTGCTGGTAGATGGGCGGGTAAAAGAGGAATTACTTGACGAAGTAACAATATTCCATGAAATGTTTGCTGGCGAATTTGAGTCTCAAAATGGAGGTGTCAAACAGAAATTAATAGAGGAATACGGCGAGCGCCAAACCTACTCGCCATCGCAGAAATTATCCGCATTTTTCGATATTCTCCTTTCCAAGCAAATTACCGAAGACGATACATTTTTAATCGCGATCGTCGAAGGTAAATTGTATAAATCCAGTTCCAAAGCACTGCCAAAACCGCTTCAGCGAGATTCAGAATTGGTGGAGAGTTGGGCAAAATTGGACGAGTCCGCTCGGGGTGAATACCAAGTCTCAGACAGTGCAATAGGCAGCATTCTCTACGTTGCCGAACCTGCTAAAATTCAAGGCAAAACGCTGGGAGTATTCGTTGTGGCTCACTTGACTGCGGGCGAACGTCAAGAAGCGATCGAAGCTTTCAAAGTTGTGATTGAGGTAACTTTGGTTGTCCTGATTTTAGTTGTATTGCTGGCTTGGATAGCTGCCGGAAAATTGCTGGCTCCCCTGCGAGCGCTAACAGCAACTGCCAGGGCGATCGAAGAGTCAGATTTGAGTCAGCGGATTGCCGTGAAAGGGGAAGGAGAAATTGCAGAATTGGCAACTACTTTTAATGAAATGATGGATCGACTAGAGGACGCTTTTGCCAGTCAGCGCAACTTTATTAATGATGCGGGACACGAACTCCGCACTCCGATTACGATCGTTCGGGGGCATTTAGAATTGATGGGTGACGACCCCCAGGAACAGGCAGAAACTATGACATTGGTGATGGACGAACTCGATCGCATGAGCCGCTTTGTAGAGGATTTAGTGCTGCTGGCTAAGGCAGAACAGCCGGATTTTTTGCACTTAGAAACTGTGGATGTTGGAGCGCTGACTGAAGAACTTTTTGCGAAGGCAAAAGCTCTAGGAAATCGGAATTGGGAGTTGGATGCTGCCGCCTCTTGTTGTATTGTTGCGGATCGCCAGCGCATTACTCAAGCGATCGTAAACTTGGCTCAAAATGCCGTGCAGCATACTATGTCTGACGATATAATTGCAATCGGATCTGCCGTAAGCGGCAGCGAGATGCGATTTTGGGTGCGCGATACTGGGGAAGGTATTGCAAAAATCGACCAAGATCGAATTTTTGAAAGGTTTGCTAGAGCTGCAAATAGCCGTCGTCGTTCCGAAGGTGCCGGTTTGGGTTTGTCTATTGTCAGGGCAATTGCCGAAGCTCACGGTGGCAAAGTCTATGTTAACAGTCAATTAGGAATTGGAGCGACTTTCGCTTTCATTTTGCCGATCGAGCCATTTGAAGGAAAAAGGTAGAGGTAATTACTCTGAAGTGCGATCTTCGGGTGCATTTACTCAATTATGATTTATGCAAAAAACCGGGTTCTCCAGGCAGAATCAGGCATTTCTCCTAGAGATTCAAATAGAAGCTGGGTTGTTTGCCGCCGCGTGTAAGTTTTGTCACTAATCATCGCTCTTACTTCCTTCTCACCCGAAGAATTTGTATTGCGAACGACCGCAAGAATGCACGCATACGCTCCGTCACAGAGCATAAGTACATAATCTTATACCGGGAATGGAGTAAACTGAAATGAGCCGAATTTTAATTGTTGAAGACGAACCCAAAATCGCTGCTTTTATCGAAAAAGGACTCCGATCGCACGGTTTTATGACTACTGTTGCTGCTGACGCTAGAAATGCCTTGCTGATGGCTATCGGAGGCGAGTTTGATTTAATGATTCTCGATTTGGGACTTCCTGGAAAAGATGGATTGCAAATTCTTGAAGAATTGCGCGGACAGGGAGAAGAATTACCGATTATTATTTTGAGCGCCCGTGACGATATCCAAACGAAAGTAGCGGGATTTGAAGGCGGTGCTGACGATTATTTGACTAAACCTT
>JBOFTL010000056.1:0-4021 GCA_051652045.1 Microcoleus sp.
GGAGCGTAAATTACGTAATAAAGTGCGCCCATAGCTTCATAATCAGCTAATTTGCCGCTGTATTCCTTGCGATATCTTTGAGATACCACTTCTAATACCAAAATCGGTACGACTTTTTCATCCCACAATACATAGCTGGGACGCAATAATTCGTCGTAAAATCGTTCCACTCCCAAACTTAAAAATCCATCGGGAACAATGGCTTCTTTGTCAGGATCGTAATAAATCCCCATATCGATGCCAAAACACCAGTCCATGCGTTCTTCCCACAGCATTAGCAAGATTGATTTGAGCAATCCGGGGATTAATTCTTGCAGTTCGTTATCCACAGGCGTGTCGTCAGAATCGGGAAGTTCTTCGGCTGAGGGGAAGTATCTTATCGAGTCTAAGTTTAACATTTTAGCTGTCCTCAAAACTCAACTAAATTATAACATTTGCCAAATATTAAGGGTTACTATAACGATCGCAAATCATTTGTGAACTTCTTACTTCCTCCCCAAGCAGGAGGGCTGGGGTGGGGTAAAAATCTCAAATCTAAAAATCCCAAATCTAAAATCTAAAATCTAAAATCTATTCGCCCAACTCCTGTAAAATTGAAAATCGGCTCAAATTCCAACTCCCCAATCGCCCGATTATGGAAACTCAATGGCAAACCGCCAAAACCTACGAAGACATTCTCTACCACAAAAGTGGCGGCACCGCCAAAATAACCATCAACCGCCCCCACAAACGCAACGCCTTTCGCCCCAAAACAGTCTTTGAACTCTGCGATGCTTTTGCTGACGCCCGCGAAGACACTAAAATAGGCGTCGTCCTCCTTACCGGTGCCGGGCCGCACACCGATGGCAAATATGCTTTTTGTGCCGGCGGCGATCAAAGCGTGCGGGGTACCGCCGGATATGTAGACGACGGCGGCGTCCCCCGGTTGAACGTCCTCGACTTGCAAAAAATGATTCGATCGATGCCAAAAGTTGTCATCGCCCTAGTTGCAGGTTACGCTATCGGCGGGGGTCACGTGTTGCATCTAATTTGCGATTTGACCATTGCTGCAGAAAATGCCGTTTTCGGTCAAACCGGCCCAAAAGTTGGCAGTTTTGACGGCGGTTTCGGCGCTAGTTATCTCGCCCGCATTGTCGGCCAGAAAAAAGCCCGTGAAATTTGGTTTTTGTGCCGCCAGTACAGCGCGCAGCAAGCCTTAGACATGGGCTTAGTCAACTGCGTCGTCCCCGTGGAACAGTTAGAAGCCGAAGGGATTCAGTGGGCCTCGGAAATTTTAGACAAAAGTCCGATCGCGATTCGCTGTTTGAAAGCTGCTTTTAATGCCGACTGCGACGGTCAAGCTGGCTTGCAAGAACTCGCGGGAAATGCGACTTTACTTTACTACATGACCCAAGAAGGTGCTGAAGGCAAACAAGCTTTTTTGGATAAACGACAACCTGACTTCAGTCAGTATCCTTGGCTACCATAAATTTTTGACAGCAAACATCAAACAGCCAACAGTTGACAGCGAGATTTGTAATAGGGAAAAAAACCTTGTTTTTTTCGATCGAACTGTCGGTTTTACTGTATCTCGTGAAATGTATCTTCTGATACTCTTTTGCTATCAACGAAATTGCTCAATTTCAACCAATTAAACCGATGCTGTTGGTACTGATTTTTCAGTGAGTGCCGTGCCTGTAAGCTGGCAAGAATTTCTCTCGCAATCATTGACAGAAGCCTCCCGAAATGTTACAGTCTGTTCTTGCCACAGCGAAATTGTTTCCAGATTTTCCCAAGATGGTGCAAAAGGTGGAGCCGCCAAAGAACAAGCACTCCACTGACTTTGAACTGGAACCCCTAACTGTTGGCAAAGACCGCCGCGCCTGCCTTCAGGCGTATAGTGCCGACAGTGACGACAAGCTGAAGTTAAGGAGGTCTTCATAGGATTTTTTCGTTCGCGTTCATTTTCACTTCTAATTCTCCAATGCTCAGCTAGCACCTTCGAGAGCATTCCAACCGTTATACTGTATGGCTTTTAGCGATCCCCGAGCTTTAATTTAATTTAATTATTTATTTATAATCTCGTTATATATAGCAACAATTAGCTAAATGTCACTTTACTTACAAGCTACAAATGTAAGTGAAAAATTCATGAAGAGGTCAGGGATCAAGAAAAAATACAAATGCGTAACGAGTATGAGATATTTTAAATCAACGACAGTGCCAGAGGGCAAAAAGCAAGAGTGAAGGGTAAACTACGCGATGGGCATGACAGAAAAGAGCGGGTAAAACTCGATAGTTGGTAACTGGTAGCGGGCGGAACTCTGTTGAGATCTGGAGCCACCTCTGAAGACAATCGCTCTGGAGAAAACTTTTCCGGAGAAAACCGCTCTGGGAAAAACTGCTCTGGAAACAAAAAGGCATTCTTTTTAAGCCAAGCGGAACCGGCAGAGGTTTCAAAAAAGCAAGGTAAAACAGAGCGATCGAAACAGACAGATATTTAACAGCTAGAAATTGCTATCTTGACTCTGGGTATAGCTAATCATAAAATGAGCAAGTTTTCCAGCTTTTTGGCTGCAATCCTCGACTGAGCGTCAGCAAATGTCAAAATCAAATTTTGGAAAGAAGTGTTAGAAGCGATCGGTAAGTGTATCGATTTTCAGGGCATCGCACCCCTGAATCGACGCAAAGCAGTCTATGAGGTATCCCGATGCTGGCGGCAACGCCATAGAGTGCGGGACTTATAGCCCTCGAATCCTCCATTAGTTAAAATCAAGTCAAAGGCGGTAGGAGTTTTCTTATGAGTAAGCGTTATTCGGTTGAATCCCCGAATCAGTCGTCTTCAACCCCCATCAAGCCTGCTTTGCAAGCTGCACTGGGGTGTTTGGATGTCAATCTAGAAGCAGAATTAACCAAATACAGAAAACACAGAAAGCGAGCCGACCAGTGGGTGGCACCGTCAGTTCGCCCTAGCAAGCTAACAAGCGCTGGCGAACAGCAACCAGGTCAAAATTTACCGACAGCAGCCGAGGCAACTCAGCAGCAGCCCCTACCCCTATCGCTGGCCGGTGTTCCCGGCGACGCCCCGATGGTTGCAACTACCAAAGTTAGCAAGCCGCAAAACTTATCGGCTAGCACCATCGGACCGGAAAGCTATCTGGAGTCGAGCGAAAAACTGATCGAAAGTTTGGACGAGCAAACAGTAGAAACGGCTGAAGAACGCAGTTTAGCAGCCAGCCTGCTAACTCCCTTGGGGCTGAGTTCCATGCTATTGTTTTTGCTGTCCTGCACGGCTTTAGGCTACGCAGTCATGCACCCGGCGAGTGTTGTCAAAATTGCCGGACTCAACCGCTTGCTCGATCGCAGCGCCCCTCCCACTGGCGAAAGTCCCGCCAGTACCGCAGCAGAACCCCCAAGCAAGGAATTACCCAAAGCCCCAAACCTGGCTTCCAAGGAATTTGTCGAGTTGGATTTGAGCACCCTGAGCAATGTCAAACCGACAGCCAGCCCCATTGCCACCCCCTCACCACAAGTATCCATTCCGCCAAACCCAACTGCGATTCCCGATCGAGCCGGAGTCGTACCCATCCCAGCAGGAGACGGCAGCCCTCCTAGAGGCAGCGAACAGGGTATGAATAATCTGAGTACGGCCTTGCTGCCGACTCCGAGTCCTGCTGCCACCCAGCCCGTCCCCACACTGCCCACACTGCCTCCCACACCCTCCCCGCTGGCTCAAGCGCCTGCATCCCCAGCAAGCGCCCCTGCATCCCCCGCAGCAGCAATAGGAACTCCCACAAGGGCTACAGACGGCTTTTATTACGTTGTTGTCGATTACACGGATGAAAAATCCTTGGCTGCCGCCAGAGTCGCAGTTCCCGATGCCTACGTGCGCAACTTTTCAAAAGGTGTCAAAATCCAAATGGGGGCAGTGAACGATGCTGCTTCTGCGGAGCGTTTGCTCAAAGAACTTCAAGCAAAAGGATTGAGAGCGCAGTACGATCGACCTTAAATTCAACAATTAAGAGTTGAGGGCAAACTTTTG
>JBOFTL010000057.1:0-3608 GCA_051652045.1 Microcoleus sp.
TTCGGATCCTCATCCACCCGTCCCCTGCTTAAATCTACAATTATTAGATTGCTTACGGGTGGAATCACAGCCTCACGCGACTCTCATCCCACACTAACCGAGGCGGTATAGTGTGGGGATTCCCGTCTGTTTAGCTAACTTTGAAGCTGATTTTGGCTGCCTTGAGGATGTTGAATTGCTGCGTCACCAAATTGCCGGCTCGATCGCTCGATCCAATAGCTCTAGCATTAGATAAGGAATAATATCGCGTTCGGCCGATACCAGTAATCAAAACATTTTGTAGTGTGGAATGCGAGTCCGCTCAAAATTATGTTGCAGACTTGCATTCCACACTAGGAACATCTTAATTGCGGTCGATCGACCTGATACGACATAACAGGGGAAAACAAAAAATGAGTCAAGACATGAAGCGGGAATTTGCCAGCCGCGACGAATTAATTGCCTACCTGCGCCAACAGTTTCCCGAAGCCGCCGCCCGAGACAGTCACGTGCCACCCACCGCAGGGGGGCGCAAAGCTGCTGAAGCAGCACTGCAGCAAGTAGATCCCGCAAAGTACGCCTCAAGCCGCAATTTCCTCAATGGTGCGGTAACGCGCTTGTCGCCTTATTTGCGCTATGGCGTTTTGAGTTTGGCTGAGGTACGGGATTTTGTAGTTGCAAAAGTGCGGCACCAGGAGGATGCGTTTAAACTCATCAATGAGTTGGGATGGCGGGATTATTGGCAGCGGCTGTACGCAGAATTGGGTTCGGGAATTTGGCAAGACCGAGAATCTTACAAAACTGGTTATACTGCCAAAGATTACAGCGAAACTCTGCCGGAGGATGTTGTTAATGGAACGACTGGTTTAGTTTGTATCGACAGTTTCAGCCGCGATTTGCAGGAAACTGGTTACTTACATAACCACCAGCGAATGTGGACGGCTGCTTATCTCGTACACTGGCGTCGGGTGCGCTGGCAAGTGGGAGCTCGTTGGTTTTTGCAGCATTTGTTAGATGGAGATCCGGCCAGCAATAATCTGTCTTGGCAGTGGGTAGCGAGCACTTTCAGTCACAAGCCTTATTTTTTTAATCGGGAAAACTTGGAGCGTTACAGTAAAGGGATTTACTGCGGTGATTGTCCGCTGTACGGGAAATGCGATTTTGAGGGAAGTTACGAACAGTTGGAAGAACGGTTATTTCCGCAGGGAGAAAAGGTCGATCGCACTGGCGGTTCAAAGAGTTGGGAACGACCTCAGAAGCGGCGCAAAAAATAAAAGTAGTTGATAGTTGATAGTTGGTAGTTGATAGTTGATAGTTGATAGTTGGTAGTTAACAATTAATAATCTGTGATAACTGTCAATTACCAATTACCCATTACCCATTACCCATTACTAATTTATGAGCGATCGAATTATTTGGCTGCACGGTGATTGTTTGAGTCCTGAAGGTCCGGCTTTTCAAGCAAAGCCAGAGGCTCCAGCGATTTGGGTTTGGGACGATAAGCTGATAGATGAATGGCAGTTGAGTCTCAAACGAATTGTTTTTATTTACGAATGTTTGCTAGAGTTGCCGGTAGTAATTCGGCGCGGCGATGTGGCTGCCGAAGTTGTTGCTTTTGCCCGAGAATCCGGAGCAAATCGAGTGGTGACTACTCAAAGTCCCAGTCCGAAATTTCAGGATATTTGCCAGGAAATTAAGCGATCGCACCCTGTTGAAGTATTGCCCGCAGAACCGTTTGTCCGCTACAGTGGCTGCATCGATCTCAAGCGCTTTTCCCGCTACTGGCGCGTCGCTGAAAAATATGTTTTTTGATTGGTAATTGGTAATAGTTGGTAATTGGTAATTGGTAATTGGTAATAGTTGGTAATTGGTAATTGGTAATTGGTAATTGGTAATCGATCGACTATTAATTATCAATCTGTTGGCTGTCAACTATCAATTGGGGCGGGCACGGGGGCACCGCCCCTACCTGTCAACTGTCAACTCTCAACTAAGAGGGCGGGCACTCTTGGCACTGCTCCTACCTGTCAACTCTCAACTCTCAACTCCCAACTCTCAACTCTCAACTCTTCCTTCAATTTCCTTTCAATCGCTGCAACAGCCTTTCAAATCTTGATTTAGCCAGATCGGGATTTTCCGCAATATGCTGGCTCATCCCGTCATCATCGATATCTTGATAGATTAAGGGTTCTTGATATGTTAAATAGTCATTATCTTCGCCAAATCGCCTGACAGTACCCCGCAGTCTTGACGACAAAAACTTGGTAATTGCCCGATAAAACCGCAGGGAAAACAGCACATCTTGTTCCAATTTTTCTGTTAGCAACTTCCGGGGAATTGACAGGATCGAACACTCTTCAACGGCTGTGACACTAGCAGAAGGAAGGCGTCCGTCTACAAAAGACATTTCGCCCAATACTTCCCCGCAGGTGATTTTGCCAATTTCTTTACCGCCTAAAGATGATACGGAAACGCTTAAAATTCCGTCCAAAACTATGTATAGTGCGTCGAGGGGCTTACCCTCAGAGATCAGGTTCGTGCCGACTGGGATTTGGGTGCGGGTGCCGTTGGCTATCATCCAATCGATGTCGCGATCGCTCAATTCGCCTAATATGATTAGAACTTTGCTCATAAAGTTTTGCTGGTAAAGTAAGGTTCAGTTGTTATGCTTTCTCTTTTTTTAGTTCTTTGCTTTTGGCTATTTTTAGATTATCAAACCGTTACTGAAAGCGATCGCTCAACTTTACCGTTCGGATATTAAATCTTACGCTATTCTAATAGTATTTAGCAATTTTAACACGAACACCGATCGACTTGTTGCGCGATCGGTGTTATTCTACCAAAGCAATACGGATCTTGAGAGCGTGCCTGTTTCAACGGGAAAATGAAAAGCGACTCGACAAGACGTAGGGCTTAGTGCGTGGGACTGATTTAACAATCCCCGCCATTATCCTAGCAGACGCCCTAGGATAACGCTACAATTAGAGCCTCCACAGGTAGATGGATGTACGATCTCGGCTATCGGCGGTAAGCGAAGAATACTTATATGCAACTACTTAATAAAATTTATGAGATGAGTCTTCAAACAGATTTGATAATTGGGACACAA
Organism: Microcoleus sp.; assembly: GCA_051652045.1. Classification (GTDB taxonomy): domain Bacteria; phylum Cyanobacteriota; class Cyanobacteriia; order Cyanobacteriales; family Microcoleaceae; genus Microcoleus. The sequence continues at coordinate 3,089 of JBOFTL010000057.1, forward strand.
TATGCTTGCGTCCCTCAAAACACAGGTAAAATTAATTGCTTCAGGCGATTAATTTTAACAGTACCTCGGTCAATTTAGCACCGAGACTCTCCACAGACTGCTGTTGTTTGGCATCTTTCATCGTACCGTCAGCATTAAATACTTCAAAAGCTTGGGGAATTGCTTTCTGATCTGGTAGCACTAATACGTTAATATTCCCCAAGATCGATCGCAAGTGAATTAATCCCCGCAAACCCCCCAATCCGCCTGGAGACGCGCTCATAATTACCGCTGCTTTGCCGCTAAATGCTACCAATCCCGGTTCCCCAGGTGCGGGGCGCGATGCCCAATCGATCGCGTTTTTGAGTACGGCGGTAACTGAACTGTTATATTCGGGGGAAGCAATCAAAAACCCGTGATGCGCTACCATCAATTCTTTAAATTTCCGGGCAGTTTCTGGCATTCCTTCTTTGGCTTCTAAATCTTCATCAAATAGCGGCATCGGCAAATCGCGCAAATCTACATAAGTAACTTCTGCACC
>JBOFTL010000058.1:0-7686 GCA_051652045.1 Microcoleus sp.
TGACTCAAGCAAATTTAGCTCATGCTGATTGGGTGGGCGCAGATTTGACAGGAGCCGCCCTGACGGGAGCCAAAATTTACGCTGTGTCGAGGTTTAATTTAAAAGCAGAGGATATTACCTGCGATTGGGTGGATTTGAGTCCCAACGGCGATCGCAGCCACGTTCAGCGCTTCAGCGCCGAAGAAGCCCAGCGGTTTTTTAACGCTACGCCACCAACAGTCCAAATTATTGTCGATCGACCCCTCGACCCGGAAGCTAACTATATCCTTGCCGCTACTTACCGCCAAATTGCCCAGCACTATTCGGGCTTGAGCAACCCCCCCAGCATCGAAGTTAATTCGCGACGGACGATCGTATCATTTAGAATAGAGCAGGACGAGCAACTATTTGCCACTGCTTACGTGGGCATCATTCCCTTTAGCGACGCCGCGTTTACTCAAAAAAATATCATTACTTCGATCAAGATGGTTCAGCCCCAAAGTGGCAATAACCTCGGCGTCAGAGTTTCAAATCTCGTAGCCCAATTGAGCGTGGGACTAACACAAACCATCAGAAAGATCGGGGAAATGAAAATTGGGCCCGTTCATCCCGAAGATCGACCCGTGTCGGATTTTTTCCAAGCGCCGACCCAGACCGTACTGTATAATTCCTGTGCCGAAAGTTTGATGGTTCACTACCACCCCGACTTTGGCAGGCATTTAGTTAATGTACCGGGTATTGGCAAAACCTCGATCGCTCCGGCAATTAAAGCCCAAAAATTAACAGCGCCACCAATCAATACAGTGGTTGAGTTTATTAAAAGCTTTTACCAGTTTGGTGATTGAAACATATAAATTAATTTTAGATATTTTATCGCGCCGATCGCCCTTTCAATCAGGTAAGCACAATGGAAGCTGAAGAACTTCTCAAACGGTTTGAACTTGTAAAGAGATACACAGAAGGTGACAGAGATTTCACAGGTATCAATCTCAACGAAGCCAATCTCAGCCGGATCAACCTCAGCCAAACAATTTTGGTCGGAGCCAGCTTTTTTGTTACCAACATCAGCGGTGCTAACTTAAGCGAAGCCGATCTCAGCGATGCCAATCTGAATGTATCTCGACTTAGCAGCACCAACCTGACTCGGGCAATCTTAAACAGAGCTACACTCAATGTAGCCAACTTAGTTAGAGCCGATTTAACTGAAGCTCAATTAATCGGAGCATCGCTAATTCGCGGCGAATTAATTCGATCGGAACTGAGTAAAACTAATTTCAGCGGCGCTAACCTGACTGAAGCAGATTTAAGGGAAGTAAAACTCACGCAAGCTAACCTCAGCGGCGCTAATCTTTCCGGTGCCAATCTCAGGGGTTCTGCGGCAAAAGATGCCAATTTTGAAGATGCCAACTTGCACGGTGCCGACTTAACAAAAGCAGAAATGAACGGCGTCAACTTCAGCAATGCTGACATGAGACAGACCAATTTGCAGCAGGTAAATCTCAGCGGTGCTGACTTAAGCGGAGCCAATCTCAAATGGGCGGATTTGAGCGGAGCCAATCTCAGCGGTGCCGATTTGAGCGATGCTAAATTGAGCGGGGCTAACCTTAACGGAGCAGATTTAAGGAATGCTAATTTAGCAAATGCTAGTTTGGTTCATGCTGACCTGACAGAAGCAATTTTAATCAATGCCGATTGGGTAGGTGCAGATTTAACCGAAGCAACTTTAACCGGAGCCAAACTTTATTTAGTTCCCCGCTTCGGGATTGTCGCAAACGATATTAATTGCGAGTGGGTTGACCTCAGTCCCAGCGGCGATCGCACTCAACTTCAGCATTTTAATTCCCCTGCTGAATCGCGCAAGTTTTTAAATCAACAACCGGGCTTGGTGCAAATCGCGGTTGACGCGCTTTTAAACCAAGAAGCCAACCGCTTTTTAGCAACAGCTTACTATCAAATATCCCAGCACTACCAGCCAATGAGCAGTCCTCCAAGTATTGAAATTGGCTACCGCCGGACAACGATAACTTTTAAATTTGAAAAAGACGAACATTTATTACCGGCAGCTTTTTTAGCAATTCTTCCCTTTAGCGATGCCATCCAAACTCAGAAAAATATCGTGGCGGTTGGCAAAATAATTCAAGCTCAAAATTTAGACAAAAAACGGATCGTGCAGTTGTGTACGGCTCTAAATGAAGCCATTAATAATTTAACTGAGGTGAAAAAATCTTTGTCCGCTGCTACTTCTAGCTCGGAAATGAAGTTTTTTCAGTCTCCCAACCAAACTGTTTTAATCAGTTCTGGACAGCAAAGTTTAACCGTACAATCCCATCCAAACTTTGGCAAGCGGGGTGGCAATACTAAGGAAAATAAATTCAATTTGCCCGGTGAGAAAAAAGTTCTTGATTTTCTAGCAACCTTCGATTTTACTGAGTAATACCAAAAAGTAAGGTTTGTAGTGAGGACTTCAGTCCTCAGCAAGAAGGACTAAAGTCCTTACTACAAACCTGCAAGAAGGACTAAAGTCCTTACTAAGAACCTGCAAGAAGGACTAAAGTCCTTACTACGAACCTGGCGACTGAATTAACTGTAAAATCTCCTCAACTGTTGTTTTAGAAGCGATCGCCCTCTTGACAATCTCGATCTTTTCTGGTAGTACACTCACTTTCTTCGTTTGCCAATCTCCGCGATCGTTTTGAACGGAATAGCAATATTGCCAGTGAAATTGGTGGGGATAGGAATCTGCCAACTCGCGGGGAACTCTTGCCCCTTCAACTTTGGGATATTCCACAATCCGTCCCTGTTTGTCTCGTTTTTTCTGGATCGCCGGAATCAAAGAACCTGAAGGGGATGTTTTATTCTTACCTCTCCCCTTTTTCTTAGGAGAAATACTCGAAGCTGCTTTGCCATCATTTCCCCTAGAAAACTGCTGAGTATTTTTGCCTGATACACTACTTTCTGGAGTCAGCACTTCCAAGCCATCACTATTTTCTGCCACATTTTGCTGCAACAACCGCCGATCGACCGTTAACATCCATTCTTCCGAGTTGAGTGGCTGAGTTTCTAATGCCCCTAGCGTTTTCAGCGTGCTTTTCTGTGCCGCCGTTAATCCCGTAACTTCGGTAATATTCATCCCTTCATAAAGCCTGGTAGCCCTCAAAATTTTGATACACTCACCTGTTTTGAGGTTCCACAGCCTTAACGTTTGGTCTTGAGAACCGCTAACCAATGTTTCACCCTCCGGATTCAAGGCAACCGATCGCACTTCATTGCCATGCCCGGTGTATGTTTTGATACACTCGCCAGTGCGACAATTCCATAGTTTCACGGTGTGGTCTAAGCTACCGCTGACAACAGTCTGACCTTGGGGGCTAAACACGACTGCATAAACTCCATTAAGATGTCCGGTGAGAGTTTGCAGGCACTCGCCGCTACTGAGATTCCACAGCTTAATCGTCCGATCGAAGCTACCGCTAGCAATTGTTTGACCGTCGGGACTAAAGGCCACTGAGTAAACTCGATTGGTATGTCCGGTAAGAATTTTGACACATTCTCCCGTACTGACATCCCACAATCTCACAGTTCGATCGCCGCTGCTGCTGGCAAGAATTTGTCCGTCGGGACTCCAAGCTACGGACCAGATCCAAGTCATGTGTCCGGTAAGGGTTTTGAGGCATTGCCCGGTACTGACAGACCACAGTTTGACAGTATGATCGCCGCTGCCGCTGGCGAGAATTTGACCGTCAGGACTAAAAGCAACGGCATAGACCCAATTTTCATGTCCGATGAGAGTTCTGACACACTGACCCATTCTCAGATCCCACAACTTTACAGTGCGATCGCCGCTGCCGCTAGCCAGAATTTGACTGTCGGAACTCCAAGCGACGGAATAAACCTGTTGAGTGTGGCCGGAGAGGATTTTGAGGCATTGTCCGGTACCGGCATCCCACAACCTCACTGCGGGGTCAAAACTGCCACTGGCGATCGTCCGCCCGCTGGGACTCCAAGCAACTGAAGAGATGCGGTTGGTATATCCGCAAAGAGTTTTGAAACACAGTCCGGTGTTGATATCCCACAACCTCACGGTTTGATCGGGGCTGCTGCTGGCAATCGTTTTGCCATCATTACTAAAAGCAACTGACCAGATCCCTCGATCGTGTCCGGTAAAGGTTTTCAAACATTTACCGCTGCTGGCATCCCACAGTTTAATTGTTTGGTCGCCGCTGCTGCTAACTAAGGTTCGACCGTCTGGACTGGCTGCTACTGACATCACCCAATTTTGATGTCCGGTGAAGGTTTGCAGGCATTTGCCCGTACTGACTTCCCATTGTTTCACCAAGCGATCGGGACTGCTGCTAAATAAAGTTTTACCGTCGGGACTGAAAGCGATCGAAAGTATCCAATTGGTGTGTCCGGTGCAAGTTTTGAGACATTTACCTGTATTGATATCCCACAATTTAATTGTTTGGTCGCCGCTGCCGCTGGCGATGATTCGATCGTGAGGAGTCAGGGCGATCGCAAATACTTCTTTACTGTGTCCGGTGAAAGTTTTGAGACATTCACCTGTATTGATATCCCACAGCTTAATCGTGCGATCGCCGCTGCCGCTAACTACTGTTTGACCGTCGGAACTAAAAGCAACTGAGTAAATTTCATCCTCATGTCCGGTGAAAGTTTTCAGGCATTCTCCTGTTTTTACCGACCATAATTTTACCGTGCGATCGGCGCTACCGCTGACTAATGTTTCACCATCCGAATTAAAAGCAACCGATCGCACCCAATTAGTATGTCCTTGGCAAGTCAAAATTTGCTGCCCTGTTGGCAACTGCCACAGACAAATTTGGCAATTATTATCTCCCGTCGCTAACAGTTGACCGTTCGGGTCGATCGCGACCGACCAAACCTCATCTAGCCTCTCTGAAAAGACCGATCGAGACAGATCGGAACAGGCAAAATTTACCTTTTGCAAATTCATCCCTTGGAGGTTGGCCTGCCAGACAGTCAAATGGGAAAAGTCACAGCCGCTAACATCTACCTGTAACTGACGCAACAAATTGAGAATATTGCCACCTGCATAACCGACTTCTAGAGAAGATTTTCCCCGCAGCATTGCCAGACTGTTCATCAAAGAGTCTTCCACACTCGATGGAGAACCTAAAATCGTTAACAATTTATCGATCGCGGGTTGCAGGATCAAGCGATTTTGACTATTGCGAATGTACTCTTTGGCAGTCGCTTTGACAGGTGCTAGATCTTTAAACAAATTAAATTTTTGTTCGACAATTTCTCGGACAATTTGCTCGATGAATTCGCAGGTTGCATACTCCATAACTACAGGTTGTTGAGTGTAGCGAGTCCCGATCTTTTCAATTAACGAGCGACGCTGCAAGGAAGCGACGGCTTGCAAGATTTCTCCCTGGGAAATCGGGCGAGCAAAGTTGGAATGCAACTCTTGAATTGAAACGGGTTCCCGTTCGATCGCCAACCAATACATAATCTCGGTTTCTAAAACAGTCAATCGCCTAAACTGCTCGTGCAGGAGGTCGCGCAATTCATCAAAAATAAACGAATCTTGTGCTAAAAATTGCAAGAAACTGGCAATATCCCCTTCAAAAAAATCGCCGATCGCCGAAGCTACAATTTTCAGGGCTAACGGATTTCCTGCATAACGCTCGATCGCGACTGACCATCCCTCATCTGACCCCGTAAAAGACCCCTTGGCTTCAAATATTTTGCGTCCGTCTGCTACAGATAATCCCGCCAATCTCAAGCAGCGAACTGGCAGATTTCCCCCCTCTAAAGGTACTAATTCCTTGGGAAATTCCCGCGACGTGAGTACCAAACAACTTTGGTGAAAAGTCTCACCTAACAGTTTGAATAACTGACCGTATCCTTCATATCCGGCTCGATAACAACTTGCGGATTGGCGATCGCCGCTGTGTAAAATAAATTCGGCATTATCTAAAATTAGCAGACAGCGAGAAGCACGCAAACAATTTACCAAGCGTAACAGGCGATCGTTCACAGTTTCCTCTAAATGCGTTTCTTGCTGACCGCAGAGGAATTGTAACAGATTCGCCAGCAAATCTTGGATGGGCGGAGCATTGCGCAAACTCCGCCAAATCAAATACTCAAACTCATCTTGAATCTGTTCGCCTAACTTGACAGATAAAGCCGTTTTACCGATGCCACCCATGCCTAACAAAGCTACCAGCCGGCAGCGATCTTCTACAATCCACTGCTTGAGGGTAATTAATTCAGTAGTGCGGTTATAAAAAACAGAGATATCAATAGCTTCCCCCCAATCTTGATAGGAATTAACGCTGATTTTTTCAGACGCATCTGTTGCAGGTTGGGGAAGACTCGGAACCTCTAAATCAGCAATGGCTTTGCAGTCAAGGCTGAGTAATTCGCAAATTTCTACAAAAGTCGCATAATCTACTCCTTTGCCAGTGAGAAAGTTACTGACTGTAGACAAAGCCAGTCCGGCATTTTCTGCTAAATCCCTCTGGCTGCGAAAGCCGTTGTGTTTGAGGGCTAATTTAGCTTTCTCGATACAATCACTGCGAACTTTGAGTGAGCGGGACATAGTTTCGGAATGAGTTAGTTGAACGCTGCCGAAAAAACTAGGATTTTGCTGCACTGGAATCGATCGAGGGTTTGCCTTCTTTTTCCGGAAGCGCGGACGTTATTATGACAAATTTTAACACGCATAACTGAGTATCAAATCCGGGAATTCAGAAATAAGTCAGTAATTTCTCAGTCTTGTAATCCGTCAACTGCCAGTTTTGATGAATTTATAGAAACGAATTTAGGAGCAAATCTGATGGATACGATATCTGGTGGCAATGGAAATGACTTTCTGAACGGCGACGAAGCAGCTAACGTAATTCTTGGCAATGATGGTAACGACACTTTAAACGGTCTTGGTGGTAACGATTTGTTACGCGGAGGCAATGACAATGATAACATGCGCGCTGGCGCTGGCAACGATACGATGGTCGGTGACAAAGGCAGCGACATATTTGTTGGTGGTTTTGGCGACGATCGCATGATTTGGAATGATGGTGATGGTAGCGACATCATGCTCGGTAATTCTGGTACAGATGTTACCGAATTTAACGGTTCTGTTGCTAGTGGTGACGATCTAATCTTAAAAGCTGACGGTCAAAAAGCCAACTTCCAACGCCTCAATTTAGTACCCATCACTTTAGATGTTGACGATACCGAACAGTTCGAGATTAACGGACTCGGTGGCGACGATACTTTGAATGTCAAAGACTTATCCGGTACCGATGTCGAACAAGTCAAATTCAAGGGCAATGATGGTAGCGATCGCCTCGATGCTACTCCTACTAACGTAAAAATTAATGCTGATGGCGGTAACGGTAACGATACCATGTTCGGAGGCAATAATACTGATGTTTTAGATGGAGGTGAGGGCAACGATCTGTTGCGCGGCGGCAATAACAATGACACCCTTTCTGGTAATAACGGTAACGATACCTTAATTGGTGACAAAGGCAGTGATGTCTTTAATGGCGATGCCGGTAACGATCGCATGATTTGGAATGATGGTGATGGTAGTGACATCATGCGCGGTGGTTTAGGTACGGATGTTACTGAGTTTAACGGTTCTGTTGCTAGTGGTGACGATTTAGTCTTAAAAGCCGACGGTCAAAAAGCCAACTTCCAACGCCTCAATTTAGT
>JBOFTL010000059.1:0-7066 GCA_051652045.1 Microcoleus sp.
ATCGATTCCCTCCCACATTTGAGAAAGAGGTATCCGCTGTCCCGCTTTAGCTTCTTGCAACGCTCTTCTAAGACTCGCTTTTATTTCTTCAACTGGAGTATCATCAGGATCGTCTTCTACTTCATCTATAGGTTCGGAAAGAAGCAGAATGATTCGCAGGAGATCGGGAGTGTCTAGTGTTAAAGTTCGATCGACCAATAATCGATCTTTTTCGGCATCGATTCTCTCCCACAGTTCAGAGATTGGTCTGGTTTGTCCCGCTTTAGCTTGCTGCATAGCTCTTCTGAGACTGGCTTTTATTTCTGAAACTGGAGTATCATCAGGATCGTCTTTTGTGTCATCAGTTTCCTCTGTCGGTTCCTGAAACAGAACGATGATTCGCACGCGGCCCGGAGTTTCTGCAATTAGGGGTCGATCGAGCAATAATTGACCTGTTTCATCGATCGTACCTGTTACTTCAATTGCTTTCATAAATTTATCCTTCACCTTTGCAATATGGATCTTAGCATAATTTGGAATTAAATAATTTAATGTTTGAATTGAATTGGGCGATCGAACAGGAAGAATTATTGTAAAAATGCTACGATATTTTTTTACGTGGATTTGGTATGATTCGTGGGTGAGGGCGGGTTTATTTAATCTGTTTGCTACCTTTAAATTCTTTGGCGACCCCCGCCGCTATAGCCGGTCGATACTGGTATAATATCTGAATTATGATGAATGTTTTTTATCAAATAAAGATGGCATTACTGGTAGTTGGTAGCGGGTTTGTTTAATCTGTTTGTTACCTTAAAAGTATTTAGCGAACCAGCCCATACAGGTTATTGATAATGTTGCGATATCTGAATTACAACTATCAATCGATCGACTATCAATCGATCGCGAGCGGGGACGCTCGCACTACAACGATCGACTATTAACTCTCAACTATCAACTATCAACTATCAATTATCATGCCTCTCCCTAAATTACCTGCTTGGTTTCCCCAACAAAATTCTCAAGTTTGGATTCTTACTGCTGGCAGATTTCTATCGCAAAGCGGCACGGGTTTTACCCTATTTTACGCGCCGATATTTTTTGTCGATCGAGTTGGTTTATCTGCTACTGCGGTTGGCATTGCTTTGGGCAGCGGTTCAGTTTCAGGAATATTTGGCCGCATTTTAGGCGGTTCTTTGTCCGATGCTAAATTTTGTGGCAGGCGGCGCACTTTATTGCTGGCGGCAATTATTTCGGCTGCGGCTTCTTTTCTTCTGGCGGCAACTCAGGATTTTGCGGGCTTAATTGCTGGCAATTTATTGATGGGTTTTGGTGTGGGTTTGTATTGGCCTCCTACGGAGGCGATGGTGGCGGATTTAACTGAGGGGGAACAGCGAAATGAGGCTTTTGCTTTGACGCGACTTGCTGATAATTTGGGTTTGCAAGTCGGGATTATTTTGGGCGGTGTTTTAATTGCAACAACGGGGAATTATAGATCGCTCTTTATTATTGATGGTGTCTCGTTTTTAGTGCTGTTTGCCGTGGTGGCGATCGCAGTTTCCGAAACCTACAAACCAGCAGTTTCAGTTGAGAGAGGTAATAAAAATGGGGAAAATGGCTGGATGGTAGCCCTGGCCGATCGCACTCTTTTGTTATATGCTTTAGTAAATACTATTTTCACTTTATATATTTCCCAAATTCAAACGACTATGCCGCTGTACTTTAGCAAATTTGTCGCTGCTGGTGCATCACAAACAGGCTTTTCAACAGCGACAATTACTTTTTTATTTGCTTTGAATACATTTTTAACTGTGGTTTTGCAATTGCCAGTGGCGAGGAATTTGAAACGGTTTTCCCATCCGAAAGCTTTGATGATTTCGGCATTGCTTTGGGGCATGGGATTTAGCGCGATCGGCTTGACGGGAATGGCTGCAACTGGCAATCTATTTTTAGCTATTTTAGGGTTGAGTTTTTTGGCAGTTGCTACGGTTGCTTACTTGCCTTCTGCTTCCGCTTTAGTTGTCGATTTAGCACCCGAATCTTTTCGCGGTGTATACTTGGCAATTAATTCTCAATGTTGGGCGATAGGTTATTTAATCGGACCTCCTTTAGGTGGTTGGGCTTTGGATCGGGGTAAATTGGGAGCAGATAATTTTTGGTTGGTTTTAGCATTGAGTATTGGGGGTGTTATCTTGGTTTTGTATAAGCTCGATCGAATGTTAAAAAAATAGAGTCGGCGGTTGAAACCGCTCGCCTGGGTGCAAAATCGAATGTAGCTTCGCCTGTCATTCGATTTTCACCCTCGTCTACACGAACAAAGTCCGCCTGCGCGGACTAATAAATATTTTCAGAAATTAGGTTTAAGATGTCATTGTTCGCTGTGCTCCGCAATCGCAAGGTTTTTAGCTTATTTTATAAGCTATTGTTACACAAGATTATTCGATAGAAAAACATTCGATCGAACGCAATATAAAACCCGTAATCGCGAGATTTTATGAATCCCACGATCTACTCGCTGCGGCAAAGAAACCGGGTTTTTATTGAATCTGTTTGCTGTAACGAAATATTGTCGCAAAAACCCGGTTTCTCGACACTCGTGCGTAATTACTGTAAAATTTATTTCATTATGTCGATCGCAATATAAAAACCGCCACTACAATATTTTATGAATTACACGATCTACTCGCTGCGGCTAAAGAAACCGGGTTTTTATTGAATCTGTCTGCTGTAACGGAATATTGTCGCAAAAACCCGGTTTCTCGACACTCGTGCGTAATTACTTTCGATCGCGCGATCGAACTTTCTTTACGGGCGATCGAGATTTACGATACAATTTATTGTCATCATTAGGGTTCGCATCTGGCAAAATTAGATAATTGATTTGGAGAGTTCAACAATTATGCCAGACGACACGATTCGGATTGTGACTAGCGATATTCCCCCAGAGTCGCCCCCACTCGTTACTGCTGATGGCGGGAAGACAACCCTCGGCATGGGAGGAGCACCTTTTTGGGAGGTGGATGAAGCGCCAAAGTCTTCTGCAGTGCCAAAAGTTCCCGATCCAAAAGGTGAATTTAGAATTCATAATGTAAGTGTGGAAACTTTAGAGCAAGAAATGGCTCACTTGCTGGCTGTTGTCGATCGACTGTTAATCCGCAGTGAAGAACAGCGCGATCGTAAGTCTAAGATGGAGTTAGATGAAATCGAGTTATCGGTAGAAATTAACGGTCAGGGACAAATTAGCATCCTCGGTAACGGGGCCGCAGCAGGAGGAAAAGGAGCAATAAAGCTCAAGTTTAAACGATCGACATCAAATTGAAATGACAAAAAATTGGGCTGTTGTCATCGGTATTAATGAATACGAACACCTGCAACGCCCGCTAAAATATGCCAAGCGGGATGCAGAATTAATGAGCAATTTTCTCTGCAATGAAGCGGGATTTGATAAAGTTTACCATTTCTCGGAAGACTCAGCGGAAAAACAGTTGCGCCCCACGCGATCGAACGTAATGCGCCTGTTGCAAGTTAGGTTTGAACAGTCTTTTATGAGTGCGGGAGATAACTTTTGGTTCTTCTTCAGCGGTCATGGAATTCGCCGCAATGGATGCGATTATTTGATGCCTGCTGACGGTTTTCCCGAAGATATTGAAAATAGCAATCTTTCAGTTAACTACATTATGCAGCGGTTGCGGCGCTGCGGTGCTGATAATATTGTTTTGATTCTGGATGCTTGCCGCGATGAGGGAAAGTCAGTTGAGGGAATTGGCAATCAAACCGCCGAACAAGCGCGACAAATGGGAGTAATCAGTCTGTTTTCTTGCAGTCCGAGTGAGATATCTTATGAAATTGAGGATTTACAACAAGGTAGTTTTACTCGTGCGTTATTAGAAGGATTGGGAACTCAAGGAAAATGCGCGACTGTAGAAAGATTGAATCAATATTTAATTCATCGAGTACCGGAACTCAATCGCCAATGTGGAAAACCGAGGCAAACACCTCTTACTATTGCTGAACCTATTGAAAAATCTCATCTAATTCTTTGCCCGAAATACGCAACTAGCGCTGATATCGCTATGCTGAAGACTGATGCTTACAGAGTTGAAGTCAACAAGAATCTAGAATTGGCAAAACAATTGTGGATTCGGGTGTTAGCTGCATCTTACGGTCACGATATGGAAGCGGTGGAGGCGATAGGAAGAATAGCTATTGCACAGCGACAGCCAGAAACTAGATCGTATCAACCGAGTTTGGAAAATCGCTCTAAAACCGACAAATCTCCTCAACCTGCACCTCCTAATTCTCCTCCTATTAATAAACTCAACCAGTTTCTTTCATTTATAACAGGTGTGCAGCGTCCCATAGACCCTCTTAAAGAGCCGGATATTCTCCTCAAGTCAGAATGCGGAGTAGACTACACTAAGTTGCGCGATTTACTGGCAACTGAAAAATGGGAAGAGGCGGATGAAGAAACAACTAAAAAAATGCTGGAAGTAGCGAGGAGAACAGAGGAAGGCTGGCTGAGAGTTGAAGATATCGATCGATTTCCCTGTGCAGACTTGCGAACTATTGACCAGCTTTGGGTAAAATACAGTAACGAGCATTTCGGCTTTTCGGTGCAGAAGCGCATCTATGAAAGTCTGGGAGGAACCAGAGAATATAATGAGAAAATTTGGGAGGCTTTTGGCGATCGAGTGGGGTGGGGTGAGAATGGAAAATGGTTGTACTACAAAGAAGTTAAATTCAACAAATCAGCACCTTATGGACACCTCCCTGTGGTCCGGAATAATGGTCGGTGGGTGGTTAGTATGAATGCGGGTAGAAGCGGATCTCTTCTCTCGCGTCGAGACTTGTAAAGTCTAACATCTAAAGGTTTCAGATTTTTATTAAGACTTGTGAATTAGGCTTTTTCCACGAAGCCATGCCCTGTCTAGCTTTCCGATACCTGGCACATTCAATTTACCAAATTACTAAAGAGTAAAAACTAGCAATTTTTCGATCGGCTGTAATAATAGCAGCTTGATTTATTTTAGCAAGTGTTACAACCACCCTATCTGCTGGATCTCGGTGTTCCCATTCTAATTTCACACTTCCCAGCCAAATGTCCTCATCAATCGGTACGACCCGAATAACATTAGACTTTTGTAAAGTAGCGATATAGTCATCAATACTTACTCCTAAATCTAACTTATGATTTTTGCTCTTAATAGCTATTTCCCAGATTGCTGTGGATGGAACCAAACCATTTTTTTCTTGTTCCATCTGCTGACAAGCTTCTTTTGCCCGTTGAGAAAGTTTGTCAGGATCTAAACTCCACCAGATAAGAGCGCAGGTATCAAGGACAACTGTCATACTTCCTGCCATTCTTCTGTTGTTGGCGCAGTTAAGTCTTCAAAATATTTTACTTTCCCCCGCATATCCTTAAATAATTCTTCAGTTGAAAGAGTCTTTTCATACTTAGAAATTCTTGCAACTGGTTTTGTTCCATCCATCACTAAAATTTCTTCCCCTTCTAACTCGACAAGTTGCAAAAATTCTAGTAACTGAGCAGTTAATTGACTTTTGTCAATGGTTTTCATAGGACAATGATTTATGTTATGCTAAAACTCAATTATATCTCAATACGGTTCACTTAGCAAAACCTTTTTTAATAGATAAACCTGAGCATTAAAATCGCAAATGTATGACAGCAAAAATACACCTCAGCAACTTGGGTAATTCCTTAGCTTTGCCAATACCCGACTATATTGTAAAATTGTTCAATCTGAAAGCAGATGATTCCGTAATTTGCAGTATAGAAAATGGCAAAATGGTCATAGAGCCTGTAAATCAGAAAATTTCAAAATATACCCTCGATGAATTATTGTCAGGCGAAATAGAACCCAGCGAAGAAATCTCTTGGGGAAAACCAGAAGGAGAAGAAGTTTGGTAAACTACATCCCCGAACGAGGTCATTTCATTAATTAAAAGAAGGATTTGGCGTTTTATTTCATCCTAGTGTGGAGGACTTTTAATGAAAAGCTTAACTCAATTAACTCAGCTTGAATTAGTCTTGCTAGAATTAGTAGCTAAAGGTCAAGGAAAGTGGAGTTGGTACGAACTCGCTAATGCACTTTCCCGTAGAGATGTGCCGCGCAAACCTGACATGATGGTTGTCTTAAAAAAACTAGCTGCTGATGGCTTTGTTCGACGATTTACAGAAACAAATTCGCCTCGCGACAGATGGGAATTGACGAGTGAAGGTTCGATATTGTTAGCAAACGCAACCGCCAATCGGCAGCGCGGAAAAATTCGTTATGCAATTGCGATCAAACGAATCAATAATAATTATTCTGCTTGCGTTCCAGATTTGCCAGGATGCGTAGCAACTGGTACAACTCTTGAAGAAGTAGAACAGCAAATTAAACAAGCAATAGTCTTTCACTTGGAAGAGTTGCGCGAGGCAGGTTTGCCGATTCCTCAATCGGCTTTATGCAAATATGTTGAAGTCTAACAGCTTAGACCAAATTCGGGTTTGTGAACCCGGTATTTTCTTAGTCGGCGTAGGCCGACTTCGTTCGTATAGTAGCGGTTTCAACCGCCGATCGATCGAGGGGATAGCTGCAGAACATCAATTTTATTTTCTTCGATCGCCCAACTTCCGATACACTGCTTTCAAATCGACTTTGTGATAAGCTAAAGCAACCAAAGTATGGTAAAATAAATCTGCAACTTCTCCAGCAATTCCATCTTTGTCATCATCTTTACAAGCCATCACTACTTCCGCCGATTCTTCGCCAATTTTCTTGAGAATTTTGTTGTCGCCACCTTCCAACAATTTACAAGTATAAGAACTTTCATTCGGATTGTCGCGCCGATCGCAGATTACTTCAAACAATTGAGATAGCATATCTGCCGGCGGCGGTTGAATTTTTCCATCTACTTGATGAAAACAACTTCTTTCTCCCGTGTGACAAGCAATATCTCCAACTTGTTCCACAGTTACTAACAAAGCATCGCTATCGCAATCGTAACGGATCGATTTAACATTTTGAACGTGGCCGGATGTTGCGCCTTTCGGCCACAATTCAGAACGCGATCGACTCCAAAACCA
>JBOFTL010000060.1:0-1658 GCA_051652045.1 Microcoleus sp.
TAAAACGCCGTAACGGGAATCTTTCTGTAGTAGGAACTATGGATAACAGTACCGTGAAGGAAATTTTGCATACCCTTCATCGGGCTGCAAAGATGCCTACATCATAGCTGTAATCAGCTTGATGTAGGAGTATGTCACACTCTGTACCCAAAAAGAAAAAATATACACTTAGATA
Source organism: Microcoleus sp. (assembly GCA_051652045.1). Taxonomy (GTDB): domain Bacteria; phylum Cyanobacteriota; class Cyanobacteriia; order Cyanobacteriales; family Microcoleaceae; genus Microcoleus. The sequence continues at coordinate 176 of JBOFTL010000060.1, forward strand.
TGCACAATCTATTACTGAATATCACTTGTCTAAATCGTCAATTGAGTAACTACAAAAAGTAAGATTAGCGTCATTATTGGTGGCAATTATGAACTCCTGTTGGGTTAGAAAACAGGTTAATCGTAGTAGCTTGACACTCCTCGTCCTTCTGGGACGGGGATTCTGAATTGACACTCTCCGTCCTATAAGGACGGGGTTTTAGACCAAAGTTTTTGATAATTGTTGCTGGGGCGGGCTGAGGGCTCGCCCCATTTTTTTATATATGAGAAAAAAGAAGTTCGATCGCGCCCGGTCGATCGAAGGCAATGTAAGGTTTGTAGTACCCACTTCAGTTCGCTCTGGTGTTGCTCGCGCGATCGTCCGCACTACAAACCATGTTTTTCTTTTAAAAGTAGGTTTTCATAATTAAAATAGCAATATCACAGGTCATCACAGTTCCGAACGTATCAGACCAAAGAAACCGAGTTTTTTCCGACAATCTTTCGTGATAGCCGACAGTAAAAAACTCGTTTTCCTGCCGCCCGTGCGTCAGGGAATGCATCAATGTATACCATTTCCGATCGCCTGCCAGTAACAAAAACGGTTCGTAGTGGCTGCTTTAGTCCGCAAGAGCCTGCGGACTGAAGTCCACACTACGAACATCTTATTGCAGTCGATCGACCCGAGGCGATATCAATTGTTGGGCCGACAATCCTGGGGGCATCAATACCGAAGAAACGGGGTGTTTCAGCAATCTTAAATAGGACTTAAGCAGTCGTAACGAAAAAAAAGCCTTTGCGTTGGCGCGTGCCTGCGGTAAAGAGCTGATACTTTGAGTCCCGCGAGTAATAATATAAAATCGTATTCCTTGCGTAGCCTCTGTTAAAGACTGTGACCCAATTGTTTCGTATATCAAAGCCTGTTACTGCATCTCGGACTGTTCGACTTTACCGATTGCGATTATCAATTACCCATTCTCCATAATATTTATGATTTGGAATTGTTTAAATCACCTGTCATCGATCGAAAATTATCTTCCTCGTGACGGCTGTTACCTTTGGCCGCCAGGGCTAGTTGCGCTTCATGCAGTGTCAGACTTTCTAATTGCCCTGGCTTACTATTCCATACCCCTATCACTAATTTATTTTATCAAAAAGCGCAAAAACTTACTCTTGCGCAACATCTTTTGGCTGTTTGCAGCTTTTATTATCTGCTGCGGAACAACTCATCTCATGGAAGTTTGGACGCTGTGGCATCCTATTTATTGGGTTTCTGGCAGTCTAAAAATGATTACCGCCGCGATTGCTGTTGGCACTGCTTTCGTACTAATTCCTTTGCTTCCTCAAGCATTAACTCTTTCCAGAACGAGTCAATTAGGAATGTTCGATCGCATCCTGCAACAAGAAATCATCGAACGCCGAGAAACAGAAGCTCGCTATCAAACTTTAACCGAAGCTTCACCAGTCGGAATATTTTATACGGATGCTTTAGGAGACTGTTTGTA
>JBOFTL010000061.1:0-5907 GCA_051652045.1 Microcoleus sp.
GAGAGCTTGTTAAACTTGCAGCACTGTTTCAGTGACCTTAAAACTGTTTAACTGCAAATGACAGGGCAGGGGACTAGCTACGCATCCCAGGGTGTCGTGACTCAAAAAACGTAGACCTCGAAAGTCTGAGGCTGGTCAGAATGGCTGGCAAGAATTTCTTGCAAGCCTCATGCCTTTAGGCTGAGGTTCCTGACTTAGCTGAATAGGCTCTAAAAGCAGTAGATATTGCTCGTTCTCATTGTAGCGGACGGTTGACTCGAATCAATTCTCCTCTCAAAGTTTCGACACCAGAAATAGCTTCATCAATGCGTGATGCCAGCCTCTCAAAGTTTAGGTCTTCTGTGCAAACAATAATACCAGCATGATTAGGTTGCGATCGATGAAGTTTGATATAATCGCGACGATTTCCTGTCAAAACAGCTCGATCGAGGCTAACAGCAAAAGCTAATACTTCCTCGTCAGGAATCCCCAGGTTTGCTTTTCCTGCTTCCTGTACTGTTAATACATCGTTACCCAAAGCACGCAGAAATTTTACAACGGCGAGGGAGAAGTTTTCATCACTGTAAAGACTTGCCAATTCTCAATAAACCTCGCTTTCTTCCATAACTTCATCATTTTCTCTAATAGCTTGTTCGATTTCCTCTGGGTAAGCATCAGCATAAGCCCACACATTTACTAAGTCAGCAGCGGTTAAATGGGGAAATGATTCTAGAATAACACCATCAGAAGCACCTAAACGGCGGTAATTCACCAAAGACCAAACGGGGATGCGACTGTTACCGACACAAGCATCACCCCCACAAACACCGGGAGTTTTTTTAATTCCTAGCGATCCATTGTTTAATGAGGCGAGTAAAAATTCTATAATAGCTGCTTTGTCAGCAGTTGTTAGGGATTCGATATCGATTTTTAGTTGGGTGAGTGTCACGGTTAACCCTCGGCTTTACCAGAAATATATACTTTTGATTTTAGCTGAAAATTGAGAGTACGATCGCCCTACGTCTGGGCTTTCACCTGGGCGAGCGCAAGTTTTCTCTTTTTTGCTCAACTGTGCTAGCTTTCCGGAGGCTAAACAAAAGCAGCTACGCGAAAACCCCCATAGTTAAGCGAGTAGCCCGCAGCATTCCCGAAGCGAACAGCAGAGCGACAATGCGCTGTATTATCGAACCAGGAACCACCGCGCAACAGCCGTCTGTTGTCATCCCCACCTGTTTCCCAAGCAGTACCATCCATCGGTGCACCCTGATAATTATCGTGCCAAATATCTTGACACCATTCCCAAACATTTCCGTGCATATCGTAGAGTCCAAAATTATTAGCTGGAAAGCTACCCACAGCAATTGTTTTTTTGCGATAAATTCCCTTCAATCCAGAAGCGTAAACATAATTTCCATCATAATTAGCTAAATCTGGAGTAACAGTTTCTCCAAAATAAAAAGGTGTTTTCGTACCGGCCCGACAAGCATATTCCCATTCGGCTTCACTAGGCAATCGGTAATTTCTTCTTGTAAGTTGAGACAATCTCGCGCAAAATTCAACAGCTTCATACCAATTTACTCGATCGACAGGCAAATTATCGCCTTGAAATTTAGATGGGTTAGGATTGAGGTCAATTTTGACTTTCGGCAAACCGGAAACAGCCCGCCATTGAGCTTGCGTTACCTGATATTTTCCCATGAAAAAAGGTGCGACATTTACAGTACGCAAAGGCCCTTCATCTTGCTCCCGTTCCGCTTCAGTATTTGGGGAACCCATCAGGAAACTACCCCCAGGAATTGCCACCATATCTAAAATAATGCCTGTGGCGATCGCTTCTGCAAAAAATTGCGATCGACCCGGTATCCGGTTAATAATCTTTCCCGTTGAATTCACAGTTACAGTGTCAAATTCAACTGTTTTCAGGTAAATTGAAACTGGATTCGATCGAGTCTTGTGAAATTTATTGCTTAAGTTTTTCCCCGCGAATGCTGCGACTAATCCTACTCCAGCAAAACCTGCTAATTTGAATAAAAAAATGCGTCTTGTTTTCCCAGAAGGTGACTGTTTAGTAGGTGCTGGAGTAGTAGGTGTCTGCGCAATCGTTGGCAGTGAATGAAGTGACTCGGAAGGTGACAGGCGCTTCAGAGATGGTGTAGTAGCTATCTGTGAAGGAGATGGTGGCGCAGGAGGTGGCGCTGTCGCAGCTATTTGTGAAGGAGATGGTTCTGAGATAGATGTCGGTGACAAAGATAAAATTGCTTGCAATGCTTCCCCTGCATTTTGATAGCGCTGGCTGAAATTATAGCGCACCATTTTATCTAAAATATTGGCTAAATTATCGCTAACTCGAGCGCGATCGCGCCAAATTATTTCCCCCGTCTGCAGATCTTCTGATAAACTATTGGGAGATTGACCTGTTAAAGCTTGAATTCCGATCGCACCTACAGCATAAATATCGCTAGCAAGTCTCGGTTTACCTTGCGCTTGTTCGCTGGACATATAGCCGGGAGTTCCGATCGCGATCGTTGAATTTGTTTGCCCTCGATCGTCCGCAACAATCGTGCTAATTTCCTTAACAGCACCCAAATCTATCAAAACAATTTTACCATCTTCGCGGCGCATTAAATTAGCCGGCTTAATATCTCGATGAATGACTTCTTGCTGGTGAACGACTGCTAAAATTTCTAAAATATCGTGCAATAATGTAATAGTAGATGCTTCGCTTAATTTTTTACCCGAACATATTTCTTGAGTCAAGTCATGTCCGGCAATGAAATCCTGCACTAAATAAAATTCTCCATTTTCCTCAAAATGAGCGAAAAGAGTAGGGATGCGATCGTGCAACTTACCTAATTTATAAAGAGTTTGAGCTTCGGTGTCAAATAAACGTCGGGCGATCGGCAAAACATTGATATTATTTGGTTTAAGATGTTTGACAACACAGTGGGGATGTCCGGGCAAATCTACATCTGTGGCGAGGTATGTATAACCGAAACCGCCTTTTCCCAAAAGTTTGACAATTTGATAGCGATCGCGCAGGGTACGACCTAGCATAATATTCGGGGGTTGCAGTGCAAGTTAAGATCTATTTTCGCATAAGGAGTAATTAGATGCTGAAACTCAGAATCTTTGTCACAGTTATACTGCTAATTATTACCAGCTTCCGGGACACTGCAACAGCACAAAATCCCACAACAGAAGCCCAGCCAAATAACTCTTTAGTGCAAGCTCAACCAAACCGAGAACAAATCCTCAATGCTTGCGTCCAAAATCGCGCCGAAACCCTGCCAAACCCCTTTAGTGACGTACCCTCAAATCATTGGGCTTACAAAGCAGTTTTAACCATGTATTATTGCGGTGCTTACCGAGAAGCAACCCCACCTTCTTTAATCAAAGAATTGCTAGAATCCGAACCAACAAAGCAACCATCCCGCATCTAATCAGCCTTAATCTGCGTTCATTAGCTTCCTTATGACTAATGACAACTATAGCAATCCCAAATGAATTGTAAATTTTTTACCCCACCCCAACCCTCCCCTTAATAAGAGGGAGTAAGAGTTTCACAAATGATTTACGATCGCTATATCAACTCTTCCTGCTTCCCTCTTCCTTCTTCCTTCTTCCTTCTTCCTTCTTCCTTCACAATTAAAACTGAGCTCGAATCTTAAACGAATAATCCCCACCCGGTTCAAGCTGATAATCCCATTTTTCTAAAAAGCGGTGCAAAGGTTCCTGAATCAAAGCCCTACCTTGAGAAGGCTCAATAATCAATGTTTTTCCCGCCCGAAAACGCCACTGAAAGTGCCACTCGAAATTGCCCGCAATTACTTCACCTTCAATCGTGCCTTTTTGCCAAGATTGATTAGTAACCCGGACATATGCAGTTGTTTCAGGCAAACGTCTCGAACTCACTCTTTTGTTTCCGCGTTTGTTGTTGCTATAGTACGATTGTTGTAAAGACTCATGGCTTTTTCTACTCCTCGATCGAGACTGAGTTCCACGGCCTCTTTCACCAGTGTAAGCACTTTTTCTACTAACTGGCTTTCCTCTGAGGAAAATTTGCCTAACACGAAGCCAATGGTATCTTTATCACTTTTAACAATCCCGTTTTTAGGTTTGCCAATACCGATGCGCAAGCGGGGAAATTTGTCCGTCCCCAAATGAGAAATTGCCGATTTCATGCCGTTGTGCCCTGCTGCTGAACCGGCAAGGCGCATTCTCAATTTCCCGATCGGCAAGTCCATTTCGTCGTATACTACTAATACCGACTCCGCAGGTATCTTGTACCAATCTGCAACTGCCCGAATCGATTGCCCGGAAAGGTTCATATACGTCAGCGGTTTCAGTAACCGAATTTTCTGTCCCCGAGGCCCTTTTCCCTCGCCGAAAATTCCTTGAAACTTGCGACTTTCCGACATTGAAATCTGCCAAGAATTCGCCAGATTATCGACAGCAGCAAAGCCGATATTGTGCCTGGTGCGATCGTACTTAGGTTCTGGATTTCCCAAGCCGACTATTAGCTGGGGAATTACTAATTCCACTGGCGTTTCCGGCTTCTGAAGTTTGTTCATCAGAAAAATGGGCGTAGTGTTAACAGGGGGTTGAAACCCCTTCTGAGCGTGGCCGACTTTGCAATTTAATTGGCAATCCGCCACGAGTTGTAAGCCAGAAACTTACAATCTATCGGCATTGCATTTTGACACAACCGCTTGCCAGTTTTTAAATCGTGCAAGCTAATTGTTTTCCGGTACGGGTCTTTCTTTGTTGGAGATGCTTGCCATCCGCCAACGTAACAAAATCCGTATTTAGGGTGTTTAACATTTTTCAAGCCTCACTCTTAAGTGGGTGAGGTTAGTGACTAACTATTTGCATTATCTTCCTTGGGAGCAGCCGCCGCCAATTTTTCCGGTTCCGGTTTGCTAGCTACTGCTTCTTCTAACTGCTTAGCTTCCCGCTTGAACTCCGATTCAAAATCCCGAGAAGCATCTTGAAATCCCCGAATTGCTTTCCCCAAACTCCGGCCGATTTCCGGCAGTTTTTTGGGACCGAATACTAAGAGGGCGATCGTAAAAATTACTGCCATTTCCGGCAAACCAATACCAAAAATATTCACTTCTTTTCTCCTGAAATCTCTTGAAATAGTTGATAGTTGATAGTTGATAGTTGTAGTGCGAGCGTCGGGAGCTCGCGATCGATCGTTGACAGTTGATAGGTAGGGGCGGCGCCCCCGTGCCGGCCCTCTTAGTCGATCGTCGATCGATTGATAGTTGAGGAGCGAGCGATTGATAGTTGATAACTGATAGTTGATAGTTGACAGTTAACTATCGAGCGATTGATAGTTTTAATTCTCAATTGTCAATTGATAGCTGTTAATTTTCAATTCCCAACTGTCAATTCCCAATTGTCAATTGTCACAAGTAAAGGTTAAGGAAAAAGACTCACAAAACCTACGCGATCGCTTTTCTGTATGTAGGGTGCGCACTGCGCACCTTACTCGAATAAGTAGCTTGTCAAATCATTTTTTAAACAAATTTTGACCCAGCTTTGACTCTTTCTCCTTGACCCTTAGCCTTTACTTTTAGCTGTCAGTTTTAGACCGGGCGATTTTGCGTTCAAAATTGAGTTTTGAATTACTAGCTGCCCAGACTCGACCAATCAACACCTACATTCTCCAAAATCAAGGAAGAATTGTAGATTTGCAAAATAATCAACAAGAACACGAAAAACAGTCCGATGAAAACGCTCATCAACAGCGTGGTACCCCAGCCGGGGGCTACCTTACCGTATTCAGAGTTAAGGGGTTTGAGAACATCTCCCAACCAAGTCCGCTGTGCCATAAGTCTCCTGCAATGAATCTATAAACAAAAGTTTGACATATTACCAGCCTGTTTTTACCCCCAATAGCGATCGCAATTTGGGAAGCCACGG
>JBOFTL010000062.1:0-10155 GCA_051652045.1 Microcoleus sp.
ACCGCCCTGCAAAACTCGAATTCCCATCCGCAAAGCATAGTACCCGGCACGCCGTTCGCCGACCGGACCCAACAAACCTTCACTCAGTCCCGGTCCGCCCCAATCGTACAAACAAAATACGTGACTGCCGTAAATATAATTATCCCCAGGTTGGGAACCTCGAATCAAATTCTCAATTAAACTTAAAGCTAAAGATAAATTATTGTAACTCTTTTCATAACTGCCCCATTCTCCAACCCAAAGCTGCGCGCTGGCAAGAGAAGTTCCTTGCATCCAGCCGCGCACTTTGCGAGTATAATCTGAAATATCTGCATCGTAATTGTGAAAGTTCACAGTATCGAAATAATTGGAAATCTCCCGGAAAGCATAGGCGGGCCAATTACTGCCACCTACTGTTTTCGGACCGTGAATTCGGTAAGTTCGCGCAGGTAAATAAGTTTTGTAAGCAAAGTCGATCGCATCTTTTGCCACCTTTACCATTTCAAAATAATCGGCTCTAGTTCCTCCCCAACCCTGTTCGCGATTGTCCGGTTCGTTGTGAATCTCCCAATCATCAATGCCGTAATCGTTGCGCACGTTCAGCCAATAAACTGTAGCAAAAACGTGTTCCCACCACTCATTCCAATCTTCCTCTGTGCGGGGCGGATTCAATTGCAGCGCCCAACTCGGATTCCAACTACTATCAACATTGCGAATGCTGACAACCGGGCGAATATTTGCTTGTTTTAGGGCAGTGAAAATAGTTTTCGCAGTGCCTTGCCAAACCTTACCTGGTTCTCCAGACCACCAATAATCGCTACCATTGGGAGGGTCAGTCATCATCTTATCCCAATACGCCCAATTAATTAGATTAGGATTTGCTTTAATTTGAGATATTTCAGGCCAGCCGTATTTACCATCATCATCTTCCGGTTCCCAGCGAGACATCCCGCCGTAAATGCGGTAAGTATTCACTCCCAAATCTTGTAAATCTTTAATGTCAAAATTGATATTACCTTCGACTGCACCGATGTAGCGAGTGCTGACGCCTGCTGGAGTGTTGGAAAATTTAATTGTTGCGATATCTCGAGCAAAAATTGCACTGCCATTGAATAACTCAAGACCCAGGACAATTAAAATACCGAGGAGCCAATTCCGAATAGTAGTTTTTGATAACACTTGGCTGCTGGATTAGATAATTCACAAATCAATGCTAGACCGATAGTGACGGGCTTGGTTAACTAAGGTTGTTAGCTGCCTGAGATTAATGGTACAGTCCTTTTAGGGTTGCATTGCAGATCGCCCCCAATTACGGATTAGCATCTGACCGATCGACCCGCAGCTACCACCGATCGTACATCTTAACCACCAAGCGATCGACAGCCTTGAACGAACTGTACCCGCTAACTAATTTCACCCGAGTCTGATTTGCTCGCCCCCAGCCTTAGTGTCAGTAGGAGGGGCGCAAAAACAAGACATTTACCCCAGGTGTCTGCAGGGTAAGCGATCGCAACCATTGTCAAGCCCCAACTGTTACGCAACGAAGACCTCAAAATCGATCTGGAAAATTTTGCGATCGGTGTGTATTGAAAAAATTATGATATAGTTTTAGGTTTCTAGGTAACAAACAATGCTAGCTTTAGCAGGAATCGCGCACAGGCTCAATTTGTAAGGCGGGCATTACCCCCGTTGTCTCAACTCAGAGTCGCTTATCATAGAATTTTTGCGCCAGTCCGCTTCCGACTATTAATTGTCCGATCGACCTGCGAGCGCAAAATTCGAGAGATCGAGTTGCTAATTTTAGCTTATTGTTTCTAAAATCTTAAAGCTGACATCTCAAATCGAATTACCGGGCAGCAAACTATTTCTAACCGCCCAGCAAAGATCGAGCGCATAAACTAAAATGACGACCTCATGGAAGACCGCTTTAACTCCCGCGATTCGCAGTCCAATATCAATCAACTGATAGTCTCTACTCCTTTTTTTGCGGGTTTGCCAGATCCTGTAATCGAGAGAGCGACAGTCCATATCGTTACCCGCAGCCATCCGTCCAATCAGGTGATTTTGCTGGAAAATGATTGGGGGACATCAGTGTATTTTATATTAGATGGTTGGGTGAAAATTCGCACCTACAACCTAGACGGCAAAGAAGTAACTCTCAATATTTTGGGAAAAGGAGAATTATTCGGCGAAATGGCTGCCATCGAAGAAGCTCCCCGTTCGACAGATGTCATCACCCTGGCTCCGACACTGATCGGCAATATGCCCTCTCAGGATTTTGTACAGTTAATTAACACTGAGCCGCTGGCAGGTATTCGACTGGCTCAACTTATGGCCCGCCGCTTGCGACAAGTAAATCGCCGCCTCCGCTTGCGGGAATCCGACAGTACCTCGCGAGTAGCAGATATTCTATTATTTTTGGCAGAGGGGCAAGGGAAAACAATGTCAACGGGAGGTACAGAAATTCCCAACCTGCCGCACAGAGAACTCAGCAGCCTCAGCGGATTAGCTCGAGAAACGGTAACGCGGGTGCTGAGCAAGCTAGAAAAAAAAGGCACTATTCAGCGCGATCGTGACATTTTGTGCATTCCCGACCTCCACGCCTTGGAACGCCTGCTAGTGTAGAGATATAGCAGGGAACAGGCAACAGGAAATAGGGAACAGGCAACAGGGAACAGGCAACAGGTAACAGGCAACAGATAACATGGAGGAAAATAATTCTCCTTCAAGATTTCACAATTACCCTTCTGGCGACTGCTAGATCGGGGACTGACAATTTTCCAAGGCAATCTCTGCTAACTGATATTAATTATTCTGTGTCGGAGGTAGAGCTGTGAGTTTTAAGAGAATTTTCGCCGCCTTAGATGATTCCGAACTAGGTCGCAGCGTTTTTGACCAAACGATAGAATTAGCCCTAGCTAATCGAGCTGAGGTAATGTTATTTCACTGCGTTACTGTCAATTCAGTAGGCGAAACGGCAGTGCCAATTCCCGTAGATTTGGGCATGAACGTGCAGTTAATGGAGCAAGCTTATCAAGCTCAGCATCTAGTATTGGAAAGGCAAGTGCAGCAATCTCAAAGCTTCCTAAAAAATTACTGCGATGTCGCAGCCAATCGAGGAGTTCAAGTAGAATTTGATTGCAAAATGAATGGTGATGCAGGTCATTGCATCTGCGATTCTTCTCAAAATTGGGGTGCAGATTTAATAGTGTTGGGGAGGCGCGGCCGCACTGGAATAGCAGAAGCTTTCCTAGGTAGTATCAGCAATCATGTAGTTCACCACGCTGCTTGCTCGGTTTTGGTGATTCAAGAACCCAAGAAAGAACATTAGATCTCTGGAGGCATGAGGTTGTTGTCCCAAAAGAATCGGGCTGAATCTTCTTTTTTTACAGAGGTCTAATCGGGGTTGGCGCAGTAACGATCGAACAATCTATCTCAAATTTCAAATAAATTGGATGAGTGATTTTCTGGAAAAAGATACAGACCCTAAATCGGATAATTTACCTAATAAAAATAGTGAGGAGCGGCCTGCGGCTGTTACGGCTTGGGGGACCGATCGCGCTGATGCAAATCCTCAGCTAAATTCCGACAAAAATGCCGCAGCAACCGAGTCACTGCGTCTGGTAGAAACAGCTTTTTTAGCTAGTACCGCTAGCTTGATTTGGCTGGTAAATTATTACTTTCCTTTAGGGCCCGTGCTGCGGGTTTTTTTCCCGATACCCATCGCTCTAGTTTACCTGCGCTGGGGGAGCCGTGCTTCTTGGATGTCTGCTTTGGTTTCGGGTTTGCTGCTGTCGGTACTCATGGGTCCGACACGGAGCATTTTATACGTGATGCCGTTTGGAATTATGGGGGTTTTGCTGGGAGGACTTTGGCGGCGACAAGCTAATTGGTCTTTATCTATTGTTTTGGGGGGCATTCTCGGCAGTATCGGCTTCTTTTTCCGATTTTGGCTGCTGTCAGCTTTGGTGGGACAAGACCTTTGGGCTTATGTAACCGCCCAAGTTACAGAGCTTGTAGAATGGGTGTTTGTCAAGTTGGGCTTGCTAAGTGTGCCGAGTTTGAGGGTAATTGAAGCGATCGCTACTTGCTCGATCGTACTTAGCAATATTATTTATTTATTTGTAGTTCATTTAGTTGCTTTGCTGCTGCTCGATCGGCTGGGAAATCCCATCCCCCGCCCGCCACACTGGGTACAAGTTTTAATTGATTATGAGGAGTAGATTGGGTAATAGGTAATGGGTAATTGGTATAGCATTTCTCAGAAAGATCAGGTATGACTGGGCATAGGGCATAGGGCATAGGGCATAGGAAATAGGCCTGTGCGGGCATACCTCACTTTTTTGAGAACCGCTATAATTGGTCATGGGTAATTGGTACAATCGATCGACGATCGGGGCGGGTACGGGGGCACCGCCCCTACCTATTAACTATCAACTATCAACTATCAACGATCGACTATCAACGATCGACTATCAACTATTAGATCGTGATTAAAATTTACACCCAAATCGAACAAGGGCAAAAGTGGTTGGAAACCTACCGAAAAAAGCAACCAATATTTGCGTGCGTTTTAGGATTTACAGCTACAGGATTAATTCCCGGCATTTCTGCTGCAGGTGCAACGCCGCGCGATCGACAATTTACTTGTTTGGCGGATGCAGAATTTTTACACGACGGCCCGCAAAATCGAGCGCGATATCCTTTACCTCCACTAATAGCAGGTGCTTCGCCGGTACTGATATCCCGTGCTGTCATCGAAGCATTAAATATTCCCCTTTACCTATTTAACGCAGGTTTGCCGATCGCGCCTTCCGTACCCGCGATCGATTTGGGTGGCACTCCCGCAAATTGCCTCACTTCTGGAAATGCTTTAGAACTTAAAACGATCGAACATTTGCTAGAACAAGGACTAATTTGGGGAGATAAATTAGCCGCACAAACAAAGGATAGTTATTTAATTTTAGGAGAGTGCGTTGTTGGGGGAACAACGACTGCTTTAGCCTTATTAATGGGCTTGGGTATCCAAGCAGCAGGCAAAGTTAACAGTTCCCACCCTCAGTGCAATCACGCTCAAAAATTGGCTGTAGCAACAGCGGGACTCGCCAAAGCCCATTGGGGAATGGCGGAACACAAACAGACTCCTCTGGATTTGGTAGCAGCAGTGGGCGATCCGATGCAAATAGCTACAGCAGCAATGGCGGTGGCAGCTAGCCGAAGTTGCGGGGTAATGCTGGCTGGAGGCACGCAGATGCTGGCGGTCTATGCTTTGATGGCAGCTTTAGCCCGCGAATTTGACCTTGTATGGCGTCCCGATCGAGTCGTGGTGGGGACTACGCGGTGGGTATCTGAAGATCCTACAGGAGACACTGTAGGACTCGCTAAGGAGGTTTCAGGCGTTCCTCTGCTGGCGGCGGATTTAAGTTTTGCTGCTTCTAGCTACGATCGACTTCGAGTGTACGATCGCGGGTATGTTAAGGAAGGTGTGGGTGCTGGGGGTTGTGCTATTGCTGCTAATTTGATGGCAAATTGGCACTCTAATCGACTCTTGGAAGCTGTAGAAGCTTTGGCCGATCGGTGTCAATTTAATTCAAATTTTTGAGTTGTTTGGCAGTTTTAATTAACATTCACAATTCACCACTCAAAATTCATAACTGGGCGTTAGCAGTGAGTTTTTTGGCTAACTGAGATCGATCTTGTTTGGGAAAAAGAGTGAGATGCACGCTAAAAATGCTAGCTTTAAGAAGATATTCTTTTTGCCAGCAATTGTTCTTCCAAGGCTGCAATTCGATTGTAAGCTGCTGTTAGCTGTGCTGTTAAACGCTGGATTTGAATCTCCGCTGTCAATTCTTTTTCCAGGCTTTGAGAATTCTTGTCGAAGTAGCTGTCATCTAAAAGTATGTCTTTGTGTTCTAATACCGTGTCGAAACTGCTGTATGTTCGATCGGAAAAAGTTCTGTCTGTTGCACTTCTGGCGGACGAGTTATTGTTTTGCTGCTGTGCCAGCTTAATCTCGACCCTTGATTCACACAGCTTTTGGTTGATATCTTCTACGAGTTTGTAGAGAGCATTGACTTGTTCGGTCAATGCTGTAACTTGCTGTCGGAGCGCTTCCATAGAAAAAATCCTTTCTATCTTTACTTGTATGTGAGGAGTCATTTCGCAATCCGGTTGTTTACGGCAATTCTTGGTTCTAGCCCTTGGCTCTGGTTAAAAACTCGGTTTCTTGGTGTCGGATTGCGAAAGTCCCGTATATTTTATCTTAGGCAAATCACGGGGATACTCGTATTTATCACTAAATTATTTAACTTTTGAGTTTAGTATTGGAGATTACTGTTGTGCTGTCAATATGAGGCTGTATTTGACTCCTGCGATCGAGCGCAATTGACAGCAAGCTGAAACTGTCGGTAACAGAGGCATTCGCTCGATTTTTCGGTGGTTTGCGGTACGCCTTACCTCTTGAAAATAACTGAGATCGCTGACAAACAAAATTTTTTACCAAAATATTGTATCTCTGACTTCAATCTACATCAAAAATTCGGTTGCAGCACAGCTAGTATTCTTCTTTGATTTGACAATTGATAATTGACAATTGACAACTGTTAACAGTCAAATCTCTATTCTCAATTCTCAATTTTTAAGTCTGAGTTGTTAACTATCAATTACCAATTCCCTCCGCTACGCTACGCCCATGACCGATTACCAATTACCGATTGCACTAATTTAGAAGTTTTGGTATATTAAGAGATGTAACAGAGACGCTAGCAGGAGTCATCTAGAGCGCTACCGAAGATGTTTTCCCAATGTATCGGTGGTTGGGTTTGCCTGCAACAGCTAAAACTTTGATGAAACAGAAAAGATGAAACCAACAGCAAAAACGACTGAAAGCCTAGAAACAGCATTAATTACCGAATATTTGCAAAAATCAGCAGGCTGCTGGCATTCCGAACGCAGGTACTACACGCTGCCGGACGGACAGACTCAAGAGATGGTAAGTTTGATAACAGTTCAATTTTTAGCGCAGGGAAGCCCAGAACTCGTCAGTTTGGCGAAACTCCACGAGTTGAAAAACCCAACCGCTTTAATTTGCGGGTCCCTCATTACTTGGGAAAGTACGAATGCAGAGTCTGGAAAAGAGCAATCTCGCGGCAAAACACTGTTCGGGATACTGGGAAACATTATGTATCGCGATCGGGGTTTTGCGACATTGCAGCCCGTTACGGCAGAATTTTATTTACCAAATCCTGAAACTTTGTGCTTGAGAACCGAGTATAATAATTCTGTGTTTGAGGAAGAATTAAAACAAATCGGTCATAACTATCGCACGCGGCAAACTATTATTACTAAAGCCGGAGAACACAAAACGATCGGACAATATTTAGAAAAGCGCATCAAGTGAGAAAAATTAAGTAAAAAAATCAAGTGAACAGAAGGTTTTTGTTATTGGGGGGCATCGCCCTAAGTTTAAGTCAATTAACAGCAAGGTGCGATTCGAGGAAGACTCTCAAAATTCGATCGCTCAAAAATGCTATTCCCGCTCAAGTTGTCAAAAAATTCAGTCAAGAGATCGAACCGTCTCTGAATTTGCAGGTAACGCAGCAAGGTCAATTGAAGGAATTATTTGCCCTATTGCAGCAGTGGAAACAGATTCCAGAAACTAAAGATCGCGCTGATTTGGTAATGCTGGGAGATTACTGGTTGAGTTTGGCAATTCGCCAAAAATCGATCGAGCCGATCGATCCTAGCAAATTTTCTAACTGGCCGCAATTGCCGCAAAAATGGCAAGATACAGTCAGGCGCAATGATGACGGTCTATTAGATGCTAAAGGTAAAATTTGGGGTGCGCCTTACCGCTGGGGAACTACTTTAATTGCTTATCGCACGGACAAATTCAAATCTTTAGGATGGACTCCTCAAGATTGGAGTGATTTGTGGCGAGAGGAATTGCGCGATCGAATTTCATTACCGGATAATGCTAGAGAAGTTATCGGTTTAACTTTAAAAAAACTGGGAAAATCTTACAATACTCAGCAATTAGATCGAATTCCCAATCTCAAAACAGAACTCGCTAAACTGCACCAGCAAGTTAAACTGTACAGTTCCGATGCTTACTTGCAACCTTTAATGTTAGGCGATACTTGGCTGGCTGTCGGTTCCTCTGGAGACTTGCTGCCGCTGTTGCAAAGTCAGAGTAATCTTGCTGCGGTAATTCCCGTTTCGGGAACCGCACTGTGGATGGATTTGTGGGTGACACCCGCGTCCAAAAGTCAAGCAATTGTGGCGGACAAATGGATTGATTTTGCTTGGAAACCTCAAATTGCAACTCAATTATCTCTGTTAGGTAAGGCTAGTTCGCCGATAATTGTCGGGATGAAACCTGGGGATTTGCCGGAAGGTATTCGCACGAATCCTTTGTTATTACCGGATGCTAAAATTCTCGATCGCAGCGAGTTTTTGCTGCCTTTTTCAGATGCGGGAATCGCACAATATCGCACTCTATGGCAAGAAATTCGGCAAGTAGTTGAGAGTTGAGAGTTGAGAGTCAATAGTCATAGGAAACAAAAACAAGTACGATCGCCCTTGATAAACTAAGGGCGATCGTACTTAATCTCAACACAAATCTGGTATAATTTACCGAACAGCAGCTTAGGGCGCGATCGTACTTGGTTCAACACTTGGTTCAACAATGATTACGATCGAGGCAATAATTTATGCCAGTTTTGCAGCCAATAGTCGATCGTTTCTTGCACTTCGCGAACGCTCGTAGTTTCAATTTTAGCAACAGGTTTCGTGCGTTCCTCTTTTGCGCCAGACTCGCCTTGCAGCAGGATGCACAATACCGCACGAAACTTGGTTTCGTACCAGCCCAGGTCAATGCAGGCTTCATCCCAAACACCTTTTTTGCTCTCGGGAACGTAGGTTTGCAAGCATAGCAAGTCTTCAGAATCGTTGCACTGCGACGTGTTTTTCAGTACGCCATTTTCCAAAACTGGTTCGATGTCGTAAAAAAGATTCCAGTGCACTATCCAACCCGTGGGAATGCGCAAGGGAACAAGTTGTGGCACGATAACCTCTTCAGATTCAACGTCTTCAGATTCAAGTTGTGGAAGAGGCATTAATACAGTTTCCTTTCTCCAATCATCTACAAATCTACGGAAAATAGATGTAAGATTTGACATGACTAAAATCCCTTAAATCTACCTCGAAGACCCGGATTTGATAGCGACTCTAGATCGATTTTGCATTTCGATCGATCGCCCTTGCACGAATAAACTGCCAAAGCAGTTCCTTGACGGTTGCACACTTGCATATTGTAACCGTATTCACTGGAAGCAGTGCCGAAACGGTTGACAAACTGATAGCGTTCCATGTAATCGAGCAAGCTCCAAAGTTGCCGGTTGACTATGATAATAACCCAGGTGTTGCTAGCATCCACAAACCAGCGATCGAGCAATTTGCCACCAAACTGTTTTTGAGCCAACCACAGACTCGGAACGCTTTTTTCGCTTTGCGAAAGCGGAGGCTGGGGCAAGTTAGTCGTATCGCCATTCGGACAAGCTGGCGGCTGGGCTAGTATTGTTGCTTGCTGCAAAATAATAACAGCAAGTGAGAGAAAAAATCCGGATGGAAAAAAATGGATATTACAGATCGATCGAATGCCATACATTTTAAGAATTGGTAATGGGTAGTAACCGTCTCAGACCAATTATCCATGAAAATGCACGCTTAATATTAGATCCAGAGCCAATGTATAATTCATGGGGGTACAAATCGAACTGGAGTTTATTTGCAATTTCATAGAGAATTGGTATAATTAGTAACCTGTGATTTGGAGTTTGGCATAATTTAGCAGTCTTTGCGTGATACTTAAGATACAGATATTCAAGACTCAAGCTAGGTCAAAAGACAGTCTGGCGTATCTGCATATTGAGGTAGGTCAGCAATAAAAGCTAACTCCCACACCCGATCGAACGCTGTCAAATTTCTTCATGTCGATCGAACAGCGATGCAGGTAGAATAGCAGTAAAAGTAGAACCGCGATCGACCTCGCTTTCTAATTCGATATCGCCACCCATCATCCGACACAGACGCTGGCTGATACTCAATCCCAACCCCGTACCACCGTACCTGCGCGTAGTTGAATTGTCGGCTTGAGTAAAAGGTTGAAATAAATCT
>JBOFTL010000063.1:0-2071 GCA_051652045.1 Microcoleus sp.
GGGCGAACCGCTGACTGCTAAAAGTGCTTTGGGAGCTCTTACCTACAAGTTAGAAGCTTCCCAGGTGCCGCCCGGTGGAGATCCCGATCGAATTTTCACGACTGATACCTTCGGTACGTACATTGCTTTTGGCACGAGGATCGAAAATCTAGTGGGTTCCCCCGGCAATGACGAAGCAACCGGCAATGCCTTAGCTAACAGCATTCTGGGGGGTGCGGGGAATGACACGATTACCGGCAACCGACAAAGCGACAATTTGGACGGTGGCGAAGGCAATGACTTCATCTACGCCGGCAAAGGTTTGGATGTGATAACGGGTGGCGGTGGTGACGATTTAATATCGGGCGATCGCGGGAACGATACTATTATTAGCGGTGTCGGTCGCGATCGCATCGTATTGCAACCTGATGGCGGTACGGAAACGATTGTTGATTTTACCGACAGTTTGGATGTGTTTGTACTAGCTGAAGGTTTGAGTTTCGCGCAACTTTCGATCGCACCTTCAGGCAATGCTACTGCAATTCAAATCCGCAACACCGGACAAGTTTTGGCACTGCTGCCGGGAGTTGCTTTAAGTTCGATCGGGCAATCCGATTTTGCGATCGCGTAAAACAGGTTCGTAGTGAGGACTTCAGTCCTCTATCTGCTGTGCGATCGCACACAAACTCGATCGCACAACACACCCTAAAATTATCTCCGATCGAGTCCGATTAAATAACCATAATTAGGACTGAAAATCATCGATCTGGTTCTCGAAAACCTTTCAATATTCTCCCTTTTTCTTCCCCATTCAATTCCTTACTTTGCACCAACACTCCAAAACCTCCCAAACCCATCGGATCGAGTAATTGATGCAAACCTTCCCGCCTGCGCAAAAATGTTGCTATATCCAATACTTCCCCATCATTTGCTGATAAAGAAACCAGTCGATCGCCCACACCCAAAGCCATCAAAAACCAAGCCTGCTGAGTAAATCCCACTACCTCCAAACCGCATAATTCCCCTTGTTTTTCCAATGCCGTAAAATCAACATGAGCCGTTAAATCCTGCCGCCCCACATTAATATAAGGATTGCTGTGATAGCGGTGGCGGTAATAACATTGCAGCGTACCCTCGCGCCGCCTCGGATTGTAATAGCGGTGTGCTGGATGACCGTAATCAATAGTTAATAAATATCCCCGCTGCAACTTTTGGGCAACTGTACTCATCCAGTCCAAAGCTGCTAAATTAACTTCGCTGCGATAACCGTCTTCATAAACGCTTGCTGACAAATCTATGCCTAAAAAATCAAAATGTTTGGTAATTTTCGGAGTAGAAACTTCGCCGATCGCCTCAACAAATTCGTTGTTTTCTCGATCGTTTTTTGCAGCAGTAACGTAGATTTCCTGAATTTGTCCTTGTGCTAAAATAAATTGATGCACTGGAAAAGCATCGATTAACTCATTAGAAAAGAAACAGCCGACAATTGAATCATTAGCTACTTCTTCCCATTTGCACCACTTAACAGCTTTGAACTCTGCCAAACTTTGCTGCTGTTCTGCTTGGAGTACGGGTGAAATTTCTACAATAATGTATGTTAAAATATCAAACAAATCGGGATATTTTCGTTGCAGGTATTGCAGGAGGTTGGCGGCGAATTTTCCCATGCCCGCACCCATTTCTACGATTGCGAAGTTTTGAGGGCGATCGAGAATTTCCCACATTTCCACAAATTGTTCTGCCAAAACCTCCGCAAAATCATTACCCCAATGAGGCGAGGTAATAAAATCGCCTTCTTTGCCGATGTTGGGGCGATCGCTATTGTAATAACCCTGTTCCGGGTGATACAATACCAAATTCATATATTCCGCAAAAGTAATTCGCTGCTGCGGGCTGGTAGCAATTTTTTCGCAGATTAATTTGCACAATTCGGGGTTACTGTCGTCAATATCTATTTGCGGGACTGTCATAATTTATCCGATCGAAGTTAATGTTATTTCATTTGTCAAGTTGTAGGTTGGGTTGAGGCACGAAACCCAACAAAAAGATACCGTCATAATTTGTCAAATCAAAGTTGATGTTATTCCCAACT
>JBOFTL010000064.1:0-3659 GCA_051652045.1 Microcoleus sp.
ATCGTCGTAGTGATTCCTGAATCCGATTTTATGGCACAAATTAACGCCAACAACCGCACGACAATTTTGCTATGTATAGTAGCTTTAATCGGATCTATAATAATTGGGATTCTGACAGCAAGATGGGTGACAAAACCAATTCTGCAATTGAACGAAACTGCCAAAGATATTGCTAAAGCCAACTGGCATCAATCGAGAGAAATTAACCGCAATGATGAAGTTGGCCAACTTGCTAAATCTTTCAACAGTATGGCGCAGCAATTGCAAGATTCGTTTGAAGCTCTAGAAGGGCTGACTCACCAGCAAGCACGACTGATTGCAGAACTTAAAGACCAAGAAAGTTATTTACAAGCCCTCAATGAATCTTTTGTACGCTTTGTGCCACGTCAGTTCCTTCAGTTATTAAAAAAAAATAGTTTTATTGATATTCAATTAGGCGAACAAATTCAGCAAGAGATTTCAGTGTTATTTTCAGACATTCGAGATTTTACAAGCCTTTCAGAATCGATGGCACCGGAAGATAATTTTAAGTTTATTAATGGCTATCTATCGCGCATGGAACCGGCGATTATCGAAAATCACGGGTTTATTGATAAATATATTGGTGATGCCATCATGGCTTTATTTAGTGGAGATGCCGATCGCGCTGTTACCGCAGGAATTTCGATGCTACAAAGGTTAGCTGAATATAATATCACGCGCATCCAATCCGATCGTCTGCCGATAAAAATTGGCATCGGCATTAATACCGGGAAACTAATACTAGGAACGGTGGGAGGTCAATCGCGGATGGATGGAACTGTTATCGGTGATGCGGTGAATTTAGCATCTCGTTTGGAAGGATTGACCAAACATTACGGTGTACCTTTGTTAATTAGCGATCGCACGTTTATGGCATTAACCAATCACGATAACTATCACATTCGTTTTATCGATCGTGTTAAAGTTAAGGGGAAATCGGAACAGGTAGGCGTGTATGAGGTGTTCGATGCCGATTTACCCGAATTGCGACAGGGGAAGTTAGCCAGTAAAACTGATTTTGAACGGGCGATCGTTTACTATTATACTTCAAATACAGAGGCTGCATTTCAGTTGTTAAAGCAATGTTTGCAAGCTAATCCTGGGGATAAGGTGGCTCAGCTCTACTTGCAACGCTGTCAGTAATTAGTTGAGAGTTATTTAATAGATGATTCATAAATTTTTCTCAGATATTCACTTATTTAAATTTCGTCAAAACTCTAAACTGCGTGTCAAAGACTGTGTTTCATAGTAGGGACTTTAGTCCTTCTTCGCTCAGCTCAAAAAGGACTGAAGTCCTTACTACGAAAAAAATTACTATTTAAAACCTGTCAGCACTCCATAAATCGCCCAAATTGCCATCGCCCGCAAATAGTGACTCGCACGAAAAGTTCCCCCCGCCGTAATCGCTTCCGGCGTCCGAAATTGCAACCCATTTTCGTAAATTTGCTTCACCACCGCATCTGTCAATTTAAACGCTTTTTCCTTCATGCCCAACTGCACCAAAAAAGCCGCCAATCCGAAGTTAATCCCCGTCCAAACTTCCAAAGGATGAGTCGCATTCGGATTTTCTGGCGCGCCATTTAGCAGCACCCCGTTTGCCGCACCGAACTCGCCCTCATTGAATTTTAAAAAGCAAGATTCGTATACAGTTTCTAAAGCGCTAATTGCACATTCCGGCGGCACAATATCCGGCAATCCTAACAGTTTAGCGTAAAATTGACCGCACAATTGGTCTGCCATCACTACTTCAGAATTGCTTTCGCTGTCCAGACGGTAATACCGACCGTTCCACAGTTTTTCTTGATAGCTAGGTCTTGCTTGTTCCAACCAATCTTTATATAATGCAATCTTATCTTGGGGACTGGGAATTACGTCCGGTACTGCATTTTCTAGGATGGAACAAATCGCGATCGCACTTTCCAATGCCGCCAACCACAACCCCCCGCAATAAGCGCTAATTCCCCGCATTTGCCAGTCATCAAACGTCTGATCCGGCGCGCCAGAATTCTCGGGAATGCCATCATCATCTTTATCAAAAGTTTTCAGGTAAGCCAAAGCTTCAACAATTGCAGGCCAACACTCTTGCAAAAACTCGAAATCCGTGCTGTCAGTTAACAGGAAATCCCGATAAACCTGCAATACAAAATCGCAAGGTAAATCCTTCCACAAATTGCAATCTTGATAGCTAGTATAATTCGTTTTTTCCCAAGGATGTTCGTTAGGTGCGCCCAAATCATGGGGCGTCGCACCGACAGCTTTTCTAATAGCTGAAGCTTGATTCCAGCCAATAATTCTTGGTGTATCATCTCCTGTGGAAATTGCCCTAGCAAATGCTAAAAGCACTGATTTTTCCAAATCAGGCCACAGCATCAACAACGCAAAAGAACCGTACAGCCGCACGTCCAAACTTTCATACCAGCGGTAATCTATACATTCTAAAACTGCAAATTGACCCTTCGGATCGCGTTCGTCCGCCGCCGTCCACAAAGTACCGCCATCAGTTAGGGCGTACAACTCATTAAACAATGCCATTTTGAAATTATCTGACAAATCTTGCCGTTCTAAAATCGGTTTTTGCCAAGCTTCAATACTTTCGCGCCAAGTATCGGAATGTTTCATTGCAGTGCGAATCATCGGCCAAGCATTTTTACCGTTGCGACCGAAGAAATCGGTATAGCGGCGGTAATACTCAACTCCCGAAGCAAATTCAGTAACGGGAAAATCCCATGCTAAAATAAAGGGTATTTTGCGAGTTTTTCCGGGCCGAATAGTGAAGCGAACCGCGATCGCGCAAGCTAATTGTTCGCCTGCTGTGGCGGCTGTTTCGTCTTTGTCATCCAATAAAAAACCTTCGCGAGAAAAGTGCTTCCAAATATCCTCGCCATTTCCAGCAGGATTCCAACGAGTTTGATAAAATACTTCTACTGCCGGATTAGTAATAGTGGCGATCGCCCACTGTCCCTCTCCTTCTTTTGCTTCTTCACCCGCACTCAACCGCGTCATCACGCACCCAATGCGGTGGAAATCTTCCACCAATAAATTCAAATTTCCCCCGCTTTCTTCCCAGCGCGATTGATAGTCATAAGTCGGACTTCCATCATCGCGAACCTTAACTTCCGGCGACTTATTAGCATTAGTAAACCAGCCGACTGTATTCTGCCAAGTTAGCATGATGCTGAGAGTAATCGGCGCATCTGTAGGATTGTGAGCGATCCATTCAAAAATTGCAACTGGGTAACTGCTTTCTTGATAGTTATTGGGTAAAATTGGAGAAAATTGCTCGCAGCTTAATTGCGCTTGAAATATATTTTCATAAACGAACCAACTGCGGGGATACAAAGCATGATAAGTTCCTGAAGAATTTGAGTTTTGCTCTTTCCCATCATCCTCTTCCCATCTTGCATCTTCCTCTTCCCATTTTCCTCCTTCCTTCTTACTATTTCCTTCTTCCTTCTTCCTGACATCCGCTATCCTTAGTACATTGCCAGCGGCAAAATTCTCATCCGCTGCATCTTGCACATTGCCCGCTGTCCTTCTTCCTTCTTCCTTCTTCCTTCTCCCTTCATGAGGATACCATTTCCAACTAGATAAACTGCCATCTGCCGGAGGTTCAGTGCAGAGTGCGTAGGCTTGTTTTT
>JBOFTL010000065.1:0-12220 GCA_051652045.1 Microcoleus sp.
GTGCCAAAGTCTATCATAACTTTAAAAAAATGGTATAACAATTTATTGAATAAAGAGTTTGTTCGGATCCTCATCCACCCGTCCCCTGCTAAAATCTACGATTATTAGATTGCATGCGGGTGGAATCGGAGTCTCACGCGACTCTCATCCCACACTAACCGAGGCGGTATAGTGTGGGGATTCCCGTCTGTTTAGCTAAAAAGTTACGAAGCTATCTACGAGAACGGTCAGGTCAAGTGGTTGTCTGACGCACCATCTGTCACATCTGCTCGTGCGATCGTGACTGTTTTAGAAGAGACGGTGCCTCGTGTTAAACACCGGACTCCGGCTGCTGCGATCGCAGGTAAAGCCAGGATTTTAGGCGATTTGGTTAGTCCTGTGGTTGATGAGCAGGATTGGGAATGTCTGAAGTAATTGTTCTGGATACTCATATGTGGATTTGGTTTGTGAATCTGGCATTTGAGAATTTTCCATTTCGATCGCATTATTATCGCCACAGCACTGGAATATCAGGCATCTTTAGCTAGTGTGGATAGTATGTTTCATCAGTATCCAGAAATTCGTAGTTGTTTGATGTAGTGATGTTTCAATATATTCTCAAACGCTTGTTGGGACTGCTACCAGTTTTATTCGGAATTACCCTGCTGGTATTTACTTTTTTGCACCTGATACCGGGAGATCCGGTGACGGTACTTTTAGGAGAATGGGGCACTCCCGAACAAGTAGAAATTTTACGATCGCGCTTGGGTTTGGATCGCCCTTTGCCCTTGCAATATTTGGCTTTTTTAGGCAGTTTGCTGCGCGGCGATTTAGGGAATAGCATTATTAGCGGTATTCCCATAATTGATGAAATTAAGAGTCGCTGGCCTGCTACTTTTGAACTTTCGGCGGCGGCGATGTTGGTAGCTGTCTTGCTGGGAATCCCGGCGGGAATTTTGGCTGCAGTTCGCAAAAATAGTTGGTGGGACAATCTCGCCATCAGCGGTTCTTTAATTGGCGTATCTTTACCCGTGTATTGGTTGGGTTTGATGCTGATTTATTTGTTTGCTGTTTATCTAAAATGGCTGCCTCCTGGAGGGCGAATTAGTGTCGATCTGGGGTTAAATTTTGAACCGATTACTGGTATTTATTTTGTAGATGCTTTGTTGAAATTTGATGGCGCGGTTTTTCGAGATGCGATCGCCCATTTAATCCTCCCTGCTTTAACTTTAGGAACTATTCCTTTAGCTATAATAGCTCGCATTACTCGATCGGCAATGCTGGAAGTGTTATCGCAAGACTACATCCGCACAGCGAAAGCTAAAGGATTGCCGCAATATTGGGTAATTTTAAAACACGCTTTAAAAAATGCTTTTTTGCCGATCGTCACGACTATCGGTTTGCAATTCGGTACTCTTTTAGGTGGCGCTATTTTAACTGAAACTATCTTCTCGTGGCCGGGAATTGGTTCTTGGATTTATAACGGTATTTTAACCAGAGATTATCCGATCGTGCAGGGAGGAGTAATTTTTGTGGCGGTGACTTTTGTACTGATTAATCTTGTGGTTGACATTTCCTATGCTTTCTTTGACCCCAGAATTCAATATCGTTAAACAGTTGACAGTTGACAGTTGACAGTTGACCATTATAGCAACCGCCACACCAGTTGCGGGCAATCTTGAAAAATGAAACCTTTATCGGGCAAACTTTCCACGAATGACTCCTTACTCCTGCTATATTTGTTTGTAGTAAGGACTTTAGTCCTTTCTTCAATATTATGGGAAAATGCGGACTAAAGTCCTCACTACGAACCTTTTAAACGCAGTTGACAACAAAACTTAACTCGCAGCAAAAAATCCACCCAAAACAGGTGGATTTTCAAGCATTTGTACGGATTTGTAGCGATCGAATCAATCAATCATTTCAATCAATCATTCGCGTGATAACTATCATTCGGGTGATAACCTTGGGAACTAGAAACACCGTCCAACTGCTCGCGGCCGTTGCGAATCACCCGCAACATATCGCCCAGCTTGTGTTCGATATTGTTCAAAACTTGGTCGGCGTAGTCATCAGCCCCGTTTTGAATCTCTTCGCATTCCGCCAGAGCCCGCGCTCTCATTTCCTCCAATTCCTCTTGAGCCTGATAGCGGATTTGTTCGACTTCAGCTATCGTTGCTTGCTGGATAGCTTCGCAGTCGAGCAAAACTTGCTGGCGCAACTGATCCGCTTCTATCTTCGCTTGCTGGAGCAAGCCCATATCATTTAAAAGCTCTGCCGCCCGCTGTTCTGCTGCTTCGATGACTTCCTGAGCGTAAAGTTCGGCTTCCTGCAACAGTTCCTCCTTATGGCGGACAATCGCCTCAGCTTCCTGAAATGCTGCCGGCAAATTCAGCCTTACCAAATCTAACTGGTCGAGCAACACTTCTTCATCTACCAAAGTCCGCCTAGTCAGCGGAATTCGGGGACTGTCGAGAACGATTTCCTCAAGCCGATTCAATTCCCGCTGGATATCTACTCCTGCGGTGCGGTTTTCGTCTCCGAAGGCGGCTGGATTCTGAGGTGATTCGTTCTCAGTGCCGCGTCCGGTGCTGTCGGGTTCGATGCGATTTGGTTCCTGCTGGCGTAACATTTGTAAATATCTAGAGCGACGTGTTTCGGAACAAGATGATCTACGGATCCACCAAACTTGGCTATTTCTTTAACTACACTACTACTTAAAAAGCTGTACTCGTTAGAAGTCGCCAAAAAAACTGTTTCAATTTCGCCCAAGAGGGTTTTATTGGTGTGGGCCATCTGGAGTTCCATTTCAAAGTCTGTTAATACTCGCAGCCCCCGCAGCAGAACTTTGGCTTGTCGGATTTTAGCATAGTTTACTGTCAAACCCTCAAAACTGTCTACCTCTACGTTTGGTAAGTGTTGGGTGGAGAGCTGGATTTGCTGGATGCGTTCCTCTACGGTGAATAAAGGAGTTTTGCTGGGATTGCGGACTACGGTAACAATTACTCGATCGAACAATTTGCAGCCCCGCTCGATGATATCTGCGTGACCGAAGGTAATGGGGTCAAAGCTGCCTGGATAGATTGCAATCACTTATTTGGCCCAAGGGGGAGATTTTAGATTTTAGATTTTAGATTTTAGATTGGAAGATTGGGGGATTGGGAGATTGGGGGATTGGCAGAGTGGGAGAACGAATTCCCCACTGTCCGCTGTCCACTGTCCACTGTCCACTGTCCACTCTCAACTCTCAACTATCCACTCTCAACTATTTCTTCAGGGATTGAGCTTTATAAAAAGTCTCCAGACTGTGCTTGTCGCCCACGAAGCGCCAGTGCCAAGGTTCGTAACTGACGCCTTGACGGTTGTTTTTGGGGAAGGACATTTCAAAGCTAAAAGAAGCTGCGTTGGCTTCTAGCCATTTGAATGCTCTAGTAGTTTCAAAACTTTGGCTGAGGTTGTGTTCCGGGGCGTTGCCGTCGCCGAGGTCGATCGCGTAACCGGTGTGGTGTTCGCTGTATCCTGGAGGAGCACTAACTTCGGCTCGTTTAGTAGGATTTTGCTTGCGTTCTGCTTTAACGTCAAAAAATACGTGCTGTTGGTCTTTGAGGGAGCGAAAACCTGATATAGGAGCAAAGTATATGCCTTCTGCGGCCGCTGCGTTGGCCATTTCTTGATATTTGGCTGCTGCTGCGGCGCGGAGTTGGATGCCACCGTCGGCGGTAACGGCTACCAAGTCTTTAGCTGGTGCTTCTGAATACGGCAAGTGTCCCAACAGGTTGTCCGACGTGCCGGCTGAGGGATTCGCTGCTTTGGATTTGGATGCCTGATTCGCGGCGGGCGATGCCGGAGAGGCTGCTGAATTTTGTTGAGTTTGGCTAGCTCGATCGCCCGTGGGGAAAATGTCAAAGTTAAGGTGCAGCCAGATGCTGGCCGCAAAGGCTACTGCGCCCAACCCCACCAATTTCCACACCAACCATTTTCTTTTTGACTGACTCTGCCCAGATTCTGCTAAGTACGAACTGTCTCGCACCGCTTCTGGAATTTCGTCTACCGCTAGCTCCGAGGCTTGCGGGGATTTTCTCGACAGACTCGCGTTATCCAAGCCAGCTCCACTCCTGCACTTCAATAAGGCTCAACGTTACAAATTGTACACCGATCGCGCGCGATCGATCGGCTACGGTTGTCGCTGAGTGTATATTTATTTTCTCTAACTTGGACCAACCAGATCCGCAAATTCTCGAATCTGGCTGTTTGTGACTCGATTTAAGCAGGGGGGGATCTAAACTTTGAAAACACGCCCTAGTGCCTAATCTTCCACCACATCAAATAAATCTTCAATTAATACATCAAAAGTTCTAGCCAATTTTTGTAAATAAGTCACATCAACCGTTGCTAAACCGGGCGATCGGGCATAATTTTTCAGGGTGCTGTAGTGAACTCCCGCGCGCTCAGAAACCTCTGTCAGAGTCCAACCCTTCTCAGCAGCCAGCTCTCGAATCCGCAACCTCACCAATCCCATGCTTGACAAAGGGCAAGTATTTGCCTTAAGCTAATTACATTATTAAATAGCGATCGCCCCCCTGCCTAGGAAACTGAAGGGCAATCTCTAGATCGAACAAAATCTCGCTCAGCGAGAAACACCTACTCAAACCAGGTGAACTTACCTTGAAACAGGTGCAATTACCATACTTAAACTAGGTGCATTTACCATGATAGCAAGACAATGCTCAGAAGCCAAGCAAATAAATCCACTTGCTAGGTTTGTGACGAAAGAAGCAGTGGCCAAAGTCTTGAAAGTTAAGCCAGAACAGATTCGATCGATTCGCCTGTGGCCGTATATCATCCATGTTGTAGGAGTTGGGATTAGTCGGTTTGTCAGTTATGCAGATATGCCACCAATTTTAGGAGTAGATCCGCCGGCGCTGCAAGACTGCATCCGGTGGCGGAAGCGTTGGAGAAGAAATCAACAGCTAGCACCGGCTTTTTGGGTGGATTTTTATGAGGGGAAATTTCGGCAGTCTCGCAGTGTCGATGAACTGTATAACTGGGGGAAATTGGTAGCTAAGATTAAGCACGGGCTGTTAGGATCGCAGGTGGAATGGCTGCGGAATATTTATTGTGCGGTGAAAGAGTGTATTGGGGCTTTTTGAGTTGAGTTTGTTTGGCAAAACCATTAACTAATTTTATTCGTGAGTAGATCGATCTGGCATAAGTAAAATTTGCATTATGTTGATTCACCAATGCCAAATTGTACCCCAAGCATTTGAAAAGTAGGTAAGTTATGCAGATACACGCTCTGTCCAAATAATTTTGTCCGAGATCGATCGCCCTAGATGTCTTGGCATTGACGTAGATAATTATGCGATGTACGATCGATATTGGAAGTAAGTGCAATTGTTGAAACTGATTTGCGTGATGACTTATCAGCTTAAACTAAGCTTTTTTCCCTTCTACCTTGAGTTTCAAACTCCAAAATTTTTGCTGGTCAAGCCGGGTGTACTTCTCCCAATCAATTAACGATTAGTTATTATGAGGAGACGGTTACAGATGCGATCGAAAACATCTCTGTCGAAATACCTGATTGAGACTGCTGAAATTACTGAACAGGAGAACGGTATTTATAGTTTTCCTATCCCCCATATTACAGCCGGAATGCAAGCCAATATTGATTTATTTGGTCATCCTAAGTGGGGAAGAGACTACCTAAAACCAGATCGCTATAGCGAACCCCTTAAAGCGCGCTGGCAAAAGGCAATAGGAAGCTGGAATGATAAGATCGTTGTAGATATTGGCTGCGGACCGGGTAATTTGTATGCCACAGTAGGTGGCTCGCCTCGCTTACTGATTGGGGTAGATGTTTCACCAGGTACTTTAGAAATAGCACGAGAAGTAGGTTATACTCCGATCTTGGCTGATGCGCATCACCTGCCTTTTGTAGATTCCTTCGCTGATTTAGTAGTTCTTAACGCTACTCTTCACCACTGTGATGACATGGCAAAAGTATTGGCAGAAGCAGCGCGTTTAGTTCGCCCAGGTGGGATGCTAGTGACAGATAACGATCCGCAAGTCACTGCCTGGAATTGGAAAGGGCTTGGGCTATTTTTAAGAAAAATTCGTCAGCATCGGGCATACTGGATTGTTGCTCGCAGACCTTATGTGGCAACAAGCAGACAGAGATTAGCTACGGAAATCCACAATAAAAAACCAGGAGATGGAATTACCACAGAACTCTACGATCGAGTTCTAAAACCGCTGGATTTTACGGTGACAACCTATCCTCACAACCATAATCTGGGAGCGGAGGTTTTGCAAGGAGAGCTGGGACGAGCACCATGGACAATTAGAATACCTCAGCGTTTGTCCGGAATCGATCCTAATTCTCAAGAGGCCGCTCAGTCTATTATGTGTATCGCTGAGCGAGCATTGAGGAATTGAATCGACTCACAGATAGACATCTGACATAATTATTGTGGAACAGGCAGGATGCCTGTTCCTGAAAGCCTTTTTCGGAGATGTCTATTAGCTATCTGACAAAACAACTGAATTAATCCAACAAATTTTGACGCGGTTTAAAAGTTTCAATCTGCCGCAACTTATCGTACAATTCCTTTTCTTCCTCGCTAATTTCTTTAGGAATTTCCACCCTGATTTCTACTAACTGATCGCCTCGATCGCCCTTACCTGTCGGATATCCTTTATTAGCCAAGCGCAATCGTTTTCCCGATGGAACTCCCGGCGGTAATTTCATTTTTACCAAGCCATCCAGCGTCGGTACTTCCACATCGCCGCCCAACACGGCTTCGCAGGGAGTCAGCGGCAATTCGCAACAAATATCCGCCCCTTCCAACCTAAAAAATGGATGGGGAGAAACAGTAATTTTTAAATACAAATCGCCGCTGCCAATTCCTTGATTGCGCAACCGAATTCGCTGTCCCGATACCATTGCTGGAGGCATTTCTACCTCGATCGATCGCCCATCTTCCAAACGAATTCTTTCAATTCCTCCCGAATAAGCTCTTTCCAAACGCAAAGTCAAGCGGGCTTCAATATCCTTTCTAATTTCTCGCTCTTCATATTCCCTAGGTTCCCTTCTGATTTCTCGATCGTCAAATTCCCTAGGTTCCCTTCTGATTTCTCGCTCGAAATTTTCCCTTCTCCCCTCGCGAGGATTAGCTACATAACTCGTTTTTCTAGGTGTTGTGTTCCACGGTTCTGGAGCATCCATCGCTGCATCGTTTGGTGTCGCCATCCTCACTTCCCGACGCCTTCCCAGCACTTGATCGAAAAATTTATTAAAATCCGAATAATCGCTAAAATCAACGTTCTCAGCAGCTTTTCGGCTGCTAGATTTACCGTTTCCCCAAGTTCCAAAATTGGGAATTTTTACCCCTTGCTTGTTTTGAAAACCCTTTTGCTTCCAGAATTTACTAAACTGGTCGTATTGAGTGCGCTTATCGATATCCGAAAGCACGTCGTAAGCTTCGTTAACATCTTTAAATGTATCTTCAGCAGCTTTATCCCCCGGATTGACATCGGGGTGCAACTGCCTGGCCAATCGGCGGTAGGCTTTTTTTATCTCTTCAACTGTGGCATCTCTGGGTACTCCCAGAATTTGATAGTAATTACGAAAGTTTTGCATATGAAGGAAGAAGGAAGAGGGAAGAAGGAAGAAGGAAGAGGGAAAAGGGAAGAGGGAAGAAGGAAGAGGGAAGAGGGAAGAGGGAAGAGGGAAGAGGGAAGAGGGAAGAAGGAAGAAGGAAGAAGGAAGAGGGAAGAGGAGGAATGCTTTATGGCGATTCTATTTTATTGATTGTGCTGACGATTAGTCTTGTTACTTCATCTACTTCTTGAATAACAGGCGATATTTGCTGGTGTGTTGCTAACCCCACTTTTTCAGCAATCACTAAATGTGTATCTAGTTCTCTAAGCGAACCCACAGCTATTTGTAAATATCTAACATACTCTTTCTTGCTAACACGTCCGTATCCCTCAGCAATGTTAGCTGGTACTGATACTGATGCGCGGCGAATTTGACTGGTAAGACCATAAAGTTTAGAGTGATGAAAAGATTTTGTTAATTCGTAACAAAGTTGACAAAGATAAATAATCCGTTGCCAGATGAATTGTTCTCTATGCGTCATAAAACATAATGTTCTCCTTATATGTAATTGCGATTTCTATCTAATTGATACGATCGTAGCAGTAGGGAATACCCAACAGAAGTTTTGAGAAGGCTGGGGAAAAGAGCTGTCATATATTATACGATTAAACCCAGCTCTTTTCCGTTTTCCTTCTTCCTTACTTGTCTTCCTTCTTCCTTCTTCCTTCTTCCTTCGATTACAGCCAATCATCGTCATCGTCCCAATCATCGCTTTGATTTTGATAGGGGCGGCTCGATCGACTGCCACTGTTATTGCGCCGATCGTAGGGGGGATCGTAAGAGCGATCGTAGGAGCGATCTGGGGCGGGATCGACGCTCGATCGGCGGTAGGGTTTAGGATTTTGATAGTAGTTGTTATCATCGCTGCGCCGCTTGTTATTATCTCCGCTAAAAGTGCGCTTCACAGATTCAAAGAAATCATCATCTTCATCATCCATAGCAAAGGCTGCAATTTCCCGATTTAAATCGTAAAGAGCGTCTTGCAAATCCGATCCGGCTTGGTCAACTCCCCGTTCATCATTGCGTTCCAAACTGTCGCGCAATTCGCGGATTAAATTCTCAATTCGCTGGCGGCTTCTTTGAGCGAATTGCATTCCGCGATCGAGCGCCACTTCCCGCAATTGCCGCTCGGCTTGATAAGCTAAAGCTTCAGCGCGATTGCGTTTTTCCACTCTTTCTCGCTGCAACCTATCTGCTTGAGAATATTGTTCGGCATCGCGAATCATTTGATTCACTTCTTCCTGAGTTAAAGTCGAAGCACCTTGGACGGTAATGCTTTGTTCCCTGCCCGTAGTTTTGTCCAAAGCCGTCACCAACAGCATTCCATTCGCATCAATATCAAAAGCTACTTGTACCTGCGGAATTCCCCGAGGGGCAGGCGGAATTCCACTCAGTTTAAACCGCCCCAAAGATTTGTTATCTTTGGCTAATTCCCGTTCGCCTTGGACGATGTGAACTTCTACCACAGTTTGGTTGTTTTCCGCAGTGGAAAAAATGTCCGATCGCCTTACGGGAATGGTAGTATTGCGGGGAATCAACTTTTTCATCACGCCCCCGATCGTTTCCAAACCCAGGGATAGAGGCGTTACGTCCAACAACAAAACATCGCGCACGTCACCGCCCAAAATTCCTGCTTGAATTGCCGCACCTACAGCAACAACTTCATCGGGATTGACATTTTGATTGGGAGCTCGATCGATCAAACTGCGCACGATTTCCTGAACCAAAGGAATCCGGCTCGAACCGCCCACCAAAACGACTTCATCAATCCGAGAAGGACTAATATTCGCATCAGCCAAAGCTTGTTTTACCGGACGGCGCAACCGCTGCACCAAATCGCCGCACAAACCCTCAAACTGACCGCGAGTCAAGCGCGTTTCTAAATGCAAAGGGCCGTCATCATTCGCATCGATAAACGGCAAATTAATTTCAGTGACACCAACTCCAGAAAGTTCTCTTTTCGCTTTTTCCGCTGCTTCCATCAAGCGCTGCAAAGCTTGGCGGTTGCGGCGCAAATCGACACCTTCTTTTTCTAAAAATTGTTCCGCCAACCAATCAACGATTTTTTGGTCAAAATCGTTGCCGCCCAATTGAGTATCGCCACTAGTAGCTTTAACTTCAAAAACGCCGTCGCCAACTTCGAGAATTGACACATCAAAAGTACCGCCGCCCAAATCAAAAACTAAAATAGTTTGACTTTCCTTCCTATCCAAGCCGTAGGCCAAAGAAGCCGCCGTCGGTTCATTTAAAATCCGCTTGACATCAAGTCCCGCAATGCGTCCCGCATCCCGCGTTGCTTGGCGCTGCGAGTCGTTAAAATAAGCCGGAACAGTAATTACAGCCCCCGTCACTTCTTGCCCCAAATAGCGGCTGGCTTCATCGGCCAACTTCCGCAAGATCATCGCCGAAATTTCTTCTGGGGCGAAGTTTTTTTTCAATCGGGGACACTTGATTTTGATATTGCCGATATCGTCGCGCCCCACGGTGTAAGCCACTCGTTTCGCTTCTGGAGTGAGTTCGTTATATTTGCGTCCGATATACCGCTTGACGGCGTAAAAGGTGTTTTGGGGGTTGAGAACCGTTTGACGCCTCGCCATTTCTCCCACAAGGCGTTCTCCTTCCTTGGTGAAACCAACCACC
Organism: Microcoleus sp.; assembly: GCA_051652045.1. Lineage (GTDB taxonomy): Bacteria > Cyanobacteriota > Cyanobacteriia > Cyanobacteriales > Microcoleaceae > Microcoleus. The sequence continues at coordinate 10,280 of JBOFTL010000065.1, forward strand.
GAGGGAGTCGTGCGCAGCCCTTCAGCATTGGCAATCACAACCGGCTTGCCACCTTCCATGACGGCTACTACTGAGTTTGTCGTTCCGAGGTCAATGCCAACTACTTTACCCATGCGTCAGTTTTCTCCTGTGGCGTTGTTTGTAGCTTTTTCAATATAAGCGTTAAGTACGATCGCATTTATTGTACCGCGTCGGGAACCGGGGCTGCGGGGGGTTTGCCTCACTCGGGGTTGAGGTTGCCGTTGGAAGGGCGCGATCGCAGTAGCATTTATTGAGCCGATCGTGCAGATATTAATAACATAATTTATGTCATTGCGAGGGCGATCGAAGCGATCGCAGGGTCTATTTTGCATCGTTGATGTGTGATTTTTAAGACTATAATAGATGATGAATTATAAGTAAGGTCGATCGCAAAAAAATGACGACTCTCACAGAAATATTAAAATCGGTTGAATTCGTAGTGGATGCTAACGGCAAAAAGAAAGCCGCACAGTTGAGCATCTCAGATTGGGAAGCTTTGCTTGATTGGTTAGAGACTTTAGAAGACTTGCAAATTGGCAAACAAGCATTAAAGGAATTAAAAGCTGCTGGTGGAAACCGCGAGCGTGCTGGTTGGTTGAAATGGGATGATGTGGAATCGGAGCTAGAGTGAGTAATTACATAGTTTACATTAGACCCCGACCATTTCAAGAAATCAAAAGCTTGCCGGGGAATATGCGACAGCGAGTGCGACAAGCAATACGCGGTTTAGGACAAAATCCGCGACCATCTGAGAGCAAACAGCATGAACCTTTAGTGCGAGGAGAACAAGGGGAATATGAGGAACGAGACGAATTGCTGTGATTTATTTACTGGATAGCAATACTTGTCTTTGAAAGTGGAGAAAATAGTGACGATCGAACAACTTACCCCGCAACAACAAGCGCTGATTCCAGTTTACCAAAAAAAGTGGCAGCAAATCGCTCTTTCTACCGAGCCGATCGACCGCGAAAAAGCAGCAGAATCGGTCAAATTTGCCTATGCAGCCCTCGGCTATAAAGCGCCGCAGATTGTTATCTGTGACAGTCCCCGTGCAGCTTTCGATCGCATCTCAATCCCAAATTTTCCCACAGATCGAAACTCTCCAGGGTGCCGGAAAATCCAACAGGAAATCGGGACTGGTTTAGGCAAAAATATCGCCGATCTTATGTTGAATCAACTGACGAAGAATTGCTCCGAAATATTTTTGTTTCGCCTGCCACAACTAGAAATACAGCGACTGCTCGACAGTCAATTAGTTCGCTATTTTGACGCGCTGCTGCTGTCAGCATTTGGCGGTTTAGAAAGATCGATCGATTCCCGCAGCCAAACCACCGAAATTTATAGATTGCGTGAATTCAATTGGTTTGCCAAACACCCATATCGCGACATCAATAAATATTTTTTTGAATCGATCGGCCGCGGTGCATTAAATGATTTCTATATTTCCGTATTAAATGGCGATCGCGATCCGATTAAATGGAGAGCATTTCTGTTGTTAGTTGCCCATTGTGGGTGGATTTATCCTTTTCAAAATACTTGCATTGTGTGCGATCGTCCCCGCATCCTCTCCTTCGATTCCCAACACCGCCTCCACGCCGAAGGAGGGCCCGCAATTCAATTTGCTGACGGCTACAGCATCTATTCCTATCACGGCGTCACTTTACCCGAACAATAAGGTAAAATTCATCCCAACGAGTGGGAATCCCAATGGATTTTATCAGAAGCAAATGCCTAACTCAAGCGAGTCTTAATTCAAGGAATTGGGTTCGATCGTATCATTCAAGAATTAGCAGCAACAGAATTAGATAGCTGGCAGGAATACACTTTGTTAAGCATCGATTTTGAGGATGATTTTGATGCCGAAGGCAATCCCAAACCCGTTTATTTATTAAAAATGACTTGTCCCAGCACCGGATTCAT
>JBOFTL010000066.1:0-2240 GCA_051652045.1 Microcoleus sp.
GCGGCGCTATTGGCTGTGTCTTTCGCAGCCATTTTTATTAGGTTTAGCGAACAGGAAATTAGCCCGAATGCTACGGTTTTTAACCGTTTGTGGATCGCAACTGTTGTATTTGGAATGTGGAACGGTGTCGGTACTGCGCGCCGCCGGATGTCTGGGGATGAAAGTGCAGGTCGATCGAACTATACTTTCCGAGATTTGATGCTGCTGACTGCTGTTGGAGTGGTTTCTTCTGCTTCTTTGGGTTTTTGGGCTTGGTCGCTAACTCAGACTAATGTGGCAAATTCTACCGTACTGCGGAATTTAACTCCTTTGTTTACTACTTTAGGAGGTTGGTTGCTGTTGGGACGGCGTTTTGACGGCAGGTTTTTAGTGGGAATGGCGGTGGCTTTGACAGGTGCTGTCGCGATCGGACTTGAGGATTTGCAAATTGCTGGAGAGAATATTGCAGGTGATATTGCTGCTCTTTTATCGGCGATGTTTTATGCAGGAAATCTGTTGCTTTCTGAAAAATTGCGAGGGAAGTTTCCCGCAACAATTATCTTGATGTGGCGTTGTTGCATTGGCAGTATATTAGTTTTGCCATTGGTGCTGCTTGCGGGCGATCGAATTTTCCCTTATTCTTGGCAGGGATGGCTGGCTGCGATCGCTCTTGCTGCAATCTGTCAAGCTTTCGGGCAAGGACTTTTGATCCACAGTCTCGGCCGTTTGTCGTCGGGATTTGTCGCTCTTTTTCTGCTGTTGGAACCCGCGATCGCTGCTATCCTAGCTTGGCTGCTGTTTGCGGAAAGTTTGAGTTTGTTAAACTGGCTGACTTTTTCAGTGGTTTTGGCAGGCATATATTTAGCCAAATCTAGCGGTTCTGCCGAGAAAAAATGAATCAAAAAGGGAAAAATATTCATATGGTTGCAACACCAATTAGCGCGAATCGCTTGCATTACGATTTTAGTTTGCTACCTCAATATTTGGAGGTATTGTTTGCCAAATTGCGGATTGCTGTTGTGTTCGGCGGTAACTGCGATCGCGACGGTTCTGTGATTTACAAAACTCACAATCCGCGATCGTGGAAGAGTTATGAAGTAGTTGCGCGCGAGATTGCTAGGGCTTTAGAAGAAGTGGGATGCAAACAGGTATTTGTCATGCCTGATGACATGAATTTGCCGGAAAAACTCAAACGAGAAAACATTCATTTAGTGTGGTTGAATACTGGAGGAGTGCAGGGATACAATCCGGTTTGTCACACTCCCGCTTTGTTGGAAATGTTGGGAATGCCCTATGTCGGTCACAATCCCTTAAATAGCTCGACTTTAGATAACAAACACGCTTTTAAACGGGAACTGCAATCGGTCGGAATTCAAACAGCTCCCTTTGTAACTTGGCATCCTTCTCAAGGAATAATTCAACCTAATTTACAGCAGCGTTTTGCAATTGCTTTTGATGAATACCGAGGACCTTTTATCGTCAAGCCAGTATCGGGTAGGGCTTCGCTGCACGTTCATTTTGTAGAAACAATAGATGGTTTGTCTCAGGCTGTTTCGGAAGTGCATCGGTCAACTCACAATACTGCTTTGATTGAAAAATATTTGCCGGGACGGGAGTTTTGCGTGGCAGTTTGCGGCTACGTTACCTATGCGAATGGCAGCTTTTCTAAAAATACTAAACCGTTTGCTTTTTCGACTGTAGAGCGAGTGCTGGAGCCTGAAGAACGCATCTTTACCTCTATGGATAAAAAGGCAATTACTGCCGATCGCGGGCGGTTGATGGGAAATGAAGAACCGGAATTAAAGCAGCAGTTAATCGATTTAGCTCGCAAAATTTATTGGGAGTTTAGTTTGAATAGTTTGGTACGCATCGATGTTCGGAGTGATGCGGATGGGGAACTTTATGTTTTAGAGGCAAATCCCAAACCAGATTTAAAATGTCCTGGGGAAAATGTAACGAGTTTGGTGGCTTTGGGTTTGGCGGAATACGGGATGAGTTATAACGATTTAATTTTGAGTTTGTTGGCGGATAGATTGGATTATTTGCTGTCGCAGCACGGGGATATTATTCCTCATATTGCAGATTTGCTGCATTGAGCGAGGTTCGATCGAGTGACGCCCGAATAAGTTAGGAATTACGCAACAAGCCCTGTCAAGGTGCTCTCAACGTACTTACGTCATCCTGGGTATCAGATTTCGATCGTCAACCAAATTGATGGTCGATTACGCTTAAAAAGCGTCAGATCGAACGATCCGGGGCAA
>JBOFTL010000067.1:0-2201 GCA_051652045.1 Microcoleus sp.
TGTTCTTTGAGTAGTTCAGCCGTCCGTACTGTGTCCCGACGAACATCCCATTGCGTTGAGGTCTTTTCATCCTCATCCAGGGCAATGATAAAGTCGCGCCCTGGCACTGCATATTCAGCCAAAATGGGGTGGAGTTCCCGAAGCACCAATGCCCGACCGTCTTCGTCATTGGCCCGATAAAATCCATTAATTCCTGGTGCCCCGATTGCTGCATACCCTTGGCTCAATGTTGCTGCTGGCTTTTTATAGCCTTCGTTCAACACGATGGGGATGCTGGGGTTGTCTTTCACCACCTGCCAGAAGTCATCCTGGGTTGGTGTGATGTTGTACTTTGCGTAAATTTGCTGAGCTAAATCATCAGGCACCTTTGGCAAAAATAAGCCCCGATGCGCCCCCGGCGGATGCTCATACTTGATCTGCTTGAACTCCATGAATTTATTGGGGTTGATTCCAGCATGCATGAGCATGGCGATCGCCAGTGTCTCGGTATTTTCACGGATGCCTTTCACTTCATCCGTAATTTCACCCTGCCATTTATAAGAAACCAGCGGGGTCTTGACTGCTATGCGCGGCTTATCGGGCTTAAACGAACCCCATTCTTTATCACCAGCCCACCAGCCGCCCTCTCTCATATTTTCGTAGCGGTTCATCAGATTTTTGACGGGACCCGTGGCATACTGATCACTTTCCCCGCCAAATGTTCCCATCTTTGCCTCTAGCAGATACCGGAGTGCAGTTTGTCCATCCAGCGATTGCACATTTTCGGTTGTGATGCTGGGGTGGATGGCTGATTTCTGCATCTCCAGCCAGTGAGAGAGGTCGATATGCTCTGGTTTCACTGCATCGGTGTAGTCCGGCACCCAGAACGCCTGCACTTTTTTGGGCGGATCCGGTATCTGATGGACAAATTCTGGGTATCGTCGCACCTTTGCAACGGGTTCTAGTCTTGGATCGTTGGCTCTTTCCATTAGTGCCCCCTTCAGCACGGTTTCAGCCTTTAGGTCGGGTTGGGTTTTGCGTAAATCATTCCACTCGGCCAATGCGTTTGATACGACTTTGTAAGTAGGAATGGGGCGGACTCTTGGTGCGAAGCTATCGCCCATCAATACCGCCATCTTTTCAGCATTGGCTGATTGAAGGGCAGTCCGTTGGGCGATCGCTTCCATTAGTTCCTCCTCAGCTTGCCGCAACTGTCCGAGGGTTGCCCCTAGTTGTTGCAGTGCTGGGGTTAGGGTGCTGACTCTCTCGCTTTTGATGTAATTCTCTGCAAGGGATTGGATAGCTCGATCAATTGGTCTAACTTGGCTGATTGCGCTTGCAGTATCCCTGTCTGTTCTATGTTCTGCTGAGTCAACATCTCTACTCCCTTGATCAGATCTTCTGTTTTCTGATTCAGATCCTTTACGGTCGCGAACAGTAACGATTCCCCCTCTGGCTTTTCCATTTCCGTTTTCAGTGCTGAAACCACGTCTTCCGGTAATGCCCGCGCTATATCCAATAGTTCCTTGATTGCCTGCATTTCTTCGGTCATAACTTATCTCCAATAAATCCAAAGCATTGCTGTGTGTACATTCCTGCGATACTCGTCTGAGCAGCGCGTCATAATCCTGGGTGTAAACCGATAGGTGGTTAAATTGCCGACTAATCCCCACATAAGTCGAGCCCTTGTTAGAGGTGCGATCGCTGGTCAGAGACAAAATCGCCCTGTCTTTGCCCGACCCCTGTGCGTCATAGGTGGTTCGCACAATGTTGTGATCGATTGGCAATGGTTTACTTAGGTCCACTGTTTTGGTTTTGCCCTTGGTGTTTTCTAGGGTGGCGATCGCCCCCTCGATCTCAGTGACCTTGAAAATTTGACCATTTCTGTAATTGGCTCCATGGATGCCTCCTTTGAATCGAATCTCGTCATTCACAGCCACGTTGATAGTTGCTTCGTCATAAACACGCTTATCCCAGCGGGCGGGGTTTAACTCAAACTCAAGCCCCCTTGGGTTGCGCATGATCAAATGGGTGTCGGTCTTCCCCACAACCTCGCAGAACTCATGCCGTCGCGCTTTGGCATAGTTCTGGAGCGGGTTGATATATTGCCCAATGCTGTAATTACGCACATCGGTTTGTTCTTCAGGAGACAAGCGGGTATCAACCAACTGAATGCAGTCCGTAGATTCACCAAGACTACCGACGGCCTTCAGCCCATCTCT
>JBOFTL010000068.1:0-3424 GCA_051652045.1 Microcoleus sp.
GTAAGATGTGTTTGAAAATGCTGTTTTTTGGTGAATTAATAGTGACTTAAATACTCATATACAGTCCTCTTTAGAGGACTTTCGCTATGAGGCAGGGAATTAATTCCCTGCCGGACTATCGGGCTATCGAAAAATCGAACTATGGGACTGTCGGGCTGTCGAACGGCCAAAACAATCCCGCATAAATGTCAATATCAGGAGGCTAGATCGGGCTAGCTCCCGAACTGGGTCTGATTCTTCTTCCCCACGCTAATTGCACGGATGTCTCAGACTTAACAATAGAATTAGTAGATGAACTTGTATTGGAAGAACTCGCAGCTAATATTGGGGAAGCCGTTAAAACAGAGAAAGCGACAGCGACCAAAAGTTGGACGTGCAATGGCGATTTATTCATGAGAAATTAACGTATGAAAGACAAAAATATGATATCACATTTTAGCTAAATAGAGGCGATTAATATCAAATCCGGGTTGACAATCCTTTTATGATTCGGCAATTGAAATCTCTTCCCAACAAACAAAATCCGCCTTTGCAGACTAAAAAATAAAGGGGTTATTTAAGTCGGATTCGATCGCACTTAAGGTTCGTGTCGGTGTTTGGTGTGGTGGGGGCGGGTTTACCAAGATTGTTTGTGAGTATCAAATATTGTTGGCGAACCCACCCCTACAAGCAAATGAAAATTGCGACAATTTACTTGCGTCCAGCTTTCAATTTACCCCGCTGTTTCCGCATCCAAAGACTGACAGCACCAAAAACCAAACTGCTGAAAACTAAACTCGGTTCCGGCACCGGTTCAGGTGAATTCGGCAACCCCGGCCCGTCCCCCGGAGGAACACCTATCCCCGGTTTTGCCTCCACCTGAGAAACTGTATAAGGTTGTTTGACTATTACATCAAATACAGCATCATCGAGACTGGGATTGCTGCTAGTAAACCTTCTAGTTATCCTATCTAGGAACACAACATTCGGATCGACATTCCCCCCCAAAGCTAGATAGAAAATATCGCTACTATAAACAGCATTTCCATCAGTAGGTATCAAGTCAAATCCTCCACCGGGTGGCGGATTTACCGAACCCGATTGAGAACGAACTTGCCACCAATTTAATTGACTTGGAGGTTGCTGAAACAATCCCGCCGGAATGTCAATATCTGGAGGGTCGATCGGGCGAATTCGAGTGCCTCTTATTCCCCACAAGAAATCCAGAGATATCTCTTGCAGACTGTCCGAGGTTATGGAAATGGAACCGCCTCGAACAGTCTGAATTTCTTGACCGGACAAACTTAGATAGGTAGTCCGCTGAATTTGCCAATTGAAAATTGTTTGTTCGTCAGCCATTGTTGTTGTCTCCCTGTAATTAATGAGTCAAAGTTCTCTGCAAAAAGATCGATATTCTTGAATATCCGATTGACTCGGCGGTTGAAACCGCGTCTACACGAACAAAGTCCGCCTCCGCGGACTAAAGAATAAAAGGTGCCGCAAACCCTGATGTGGTATTAGTCCTCGACCGAGGACTTTAGCTATGAGACAGGGGTTTAAACCCCTGTCGGACTGTCGGGTTATCGAAATGTCGGACTGTCGGACTACGACAACTTAGCTATCCAAGCATCATCACCTCCCAAATTATTTCCCTCGACATTCCCGGAGGTAACGCCGCCGATATAAACCCCGGCACTGCTAACAGCAATACCGTGAGAAATATCGTCGCCAACTGTTCCCAATTGCCGCTTCCACTGCAATGCACCGTTGACGTTATACTTGGCAACCCAAGCATCGTCGCCACCGCTATAAGTTGTTCCCAATTTGCCGCGAGTGCGCCCGGTAATGTAAGCGTTACCCTGAATATCAACAGCAACTCCAGTGGCAGAATCGTAGTCGGATGTTCCTAACTGCCGCTTCCAATTCAATACACCAGTTACGGCGTTGAATTGGGCAATCCAAGCATCCGCACTGCCGTAATAAGCGCCACCTAGTTTATAGTCGTCGCCTCCACCAATTGCATTACCCCAATCATCCAGATCGCCAGTCCATTCACTTCGAGGGCCGCTAAATACGTCTCCCAATTTATTTTTGGTATGCCCGGTGAGATAAACCCGATCGCCCTTATCGACAGCAACTCCAAAAGCTTCATCTTCGGATATTGTTCCTAGTTGTTTTCTCCAAACTTCATTGCCCGTGCTGTCATATTTGGCCAGCCAAGCATCAACATCGCCAGCATTCGTTCCTGCCAAATTGCCCTTAGTCGAGCCAGCAATGTAGATATTACCCGCACTGTCAGAAGCGACGCTTTTGGCTTCATCCCAAGCAGGAGATGCGATCGGTTTCACCCAAGTTTGGTTGCCGTTGCTGTCGTATTTTGCTACAAAAGCATCGGTAGTAATTTCACCGCTTCCCGCTGGATTGCCGATCGCACGCCCGACGATATGGATGCTGCCATTGCTTATAGAAATTCCCCCGTTAGCAACGTGGTAATCTGGCGTTAGCAAATTGCGCTTCCACAGTTGGCTGCCGTTAGCATCGTACTTAACAAGCCAAGAAGTGCGATCGATCGTATTTCCCAAACCGCCGTCTGTTGAGCCGATCGCGTATACGTTGCCATCATCGTCTACAGCAACACCGCTAGCAGCATCATAAGCTGTAGTGCTGATTTGTCGCTTCCAGATTAGCTGTCCCGCGCTGTTAGATTTGGAAATCCAAGCATCATAAACTCCCTGATTGTTGCCATCTAAATTGCCAGAAGTGCGGCCGACAGTGTAGACATTTCCAGTGCGATCGACTGCAATATCGTTAGAGGAATCGTAACCAGTTGTAGATATTCCCGATTGCCGCTTCCACTCGAAGGTCGGAGTATCGTTGTCAAGAATTGTCACCTCAGCACCCTCATTAGAACCGATCGCATATTGAGGATTTTCTACAAGCAACAAACGCACTTTTTCTTTGTCTTCAGTTATTGCGTCATCGATCGGTTTCACATCAACTATCACCGAAGCAGCACCAGCCGGAATCACAATTGAGGCTTTCTTTTGGTCTTGTGCCAGCCAAGAAGGATTATCTGGAAGCACAATTTGACCGTTCAACAACTGAAAATCCACACCATCTTTAGCGCGCGGCCACCAATTAGGATCTACCCAATAATCGACAGTTAGCGGATTAGCCGTACTGCCAGTGCGAGTAAATGTAAGTTGACCCAAGTCACCGTATTCAGAAGCAGTATCTTTGGTAGGTATTATTGATACAGTTGGTTTGTCATCGTTATCCCAAATTGTGTTGGTTATGCTGCCAAAACCCTCCCAAACTTTGTATTTAGCATCGGGAGTTATGGAAATTATTGCTGTTTCATTTCCTTCTACTAACTCATCGTCGATGGCTTTTAAGATAAAAGAAGCATCGTGCTGACCGGCACGAATAGTAGTACCACCGTACT
>JBOFTL010000069.1:0-2764 GCA_051652045.1 Microcoleus sp.
TCCCGCTCGCGTACTTGTACGAGCACGCGAGCGGGACGCTCGCACGGAAGATAAAAAATGCTTCTTGCAAAACACAGATGCTCCCAATCCTAATTCACTCGATCGACAGTTTCTACAGCTTCAATATACTGACTGTCTAATAGAAAAGCACCTTTTTCAAAGCGGATACCCCAATAATTTCCGGGACGGCGATCGAGTACAATTCCTTCTACACCGATCGCAATTACATTAGCGGGCCGCAGCATCGGTTTCGGTTCGGCAGTTTTGACGTAGGGCGGCATTGCTATAACTCTAACTTTTTGACCGACGGTGAATTCTTTTTCCATAAATTTATACTTTTGGTTGCGATCGCTATATTAACTATTTAAGTGAGTTTACTCATCTTTCAAGCGTTTAGCAAGGAGACAATCCTCAAAGCTAATTTTGATTCGACCAAACACCGACTCAAGCAACGAGCTTGCTCCAAAATGATTCGATCGATAGTTAAACGCCGATTTTGAGGCGGATAAATCACTTGAGTCTGAAATACTCGTTCCAATTCACCCAAAAACAACTTTTTCGCTACCGGGCCGAGCCAAATTCCCTTACCGTCAGGAGATGGTAGAAAATCATCAGCTTCGAGTAAATCTCCGCGAATAATCGAAATCACCGCCCGATCGACCACAACCGGTCTAAATTCCTCCATCAAATCCAGCACTAAATTGGGGCGAGAAGGTTCGATCGCGTGAAAAAAACCCAAATACTGATCTAGTCCAGCCCGCACGCAGGCCACAAACACCCGCGACAGCAACACTCCATAACCCCAACTCAGCAAAGCGTTAATCGGATCGAGTGGGGGACGGCGGTTTCTGCCGGTAAAATTCCACTGTTGGGGAAACCAATGTCGCAGCCCCTGGTAGTAGATGCGAGCACAAATCCCCTCAATTCCCATGAGCTCGTCTCGCTGGAGGGGAGTTTCGGCGTTTTGCAGTCGGGGAAAATAAGAGGCGATCGCATCTACTGCTTCTGAAAGTTCGCTAATTTGGTTTTTTGTTTCGCGGTGGCGGCGTTGAAGTAAAACTCGCTGATTCTGGACTTTCGCCAAAACCAGTTTGTGGGCGATCGCCCTTGAGAAAGTCGTTTCTACAGCGCGATATTGCGCCAGTCGCAGATTTGGATTAGTTTGAAACTGTCCTTCTCGATCGCCCGTAATACCGCAGATCGATCGCGCTACAATGGTCGAGCGAAATAAAAATGGCAGATCGAAAAGTAGAGGAGATAGGTGTTATGGCTACAAGTCGCCGCGTAGAGCGTGTAGCTTCGCTAATCAAACGGGAAGTCAGCTTGATGTTGCTCAACGGTATCAAGGACGATCGCGTGGGTTCCGGTATGGTTAGCGTTACCGATGTTATTGTTTCCGGCGATCTGCAGCACGCCAAAATCTTTGTCAGCGTTTACGGTACTGATGAGGCGAAAGCTGAAACTATGGAGGGCTTGAGGTCTGCTACTCGCTACGTGCGGGGCGAATTGGGCCACCGCGTGCAACTGCGGCGGACGCCGGAGGTGGTGTTTCTGGAAGACAACTCTTTAGAAAGAGGGGATAAAATGCTGTTGCTGCTCAATAAACTTTCTCAAGAACGCAAGCCCGATATGGATTTTGATGAGGACGATCGTGTTGATGTTGATGTTGATGTGGAATAGTCAGCAACTCAGATCTTCCCTAGCATCCCTTAGAAGTAGGGTATATTTATTATTTTCAGAGGAAAGTAGTAAGGATTTGACAGCTTGATTCGAGATCCAACTGCAATTCGATCGCCTGTAGCGGGCGATCGTTAAAAAATCTCAAATGGGTTCTATAAAGGATAGCTTTTTAAGGGGGATCTCAACTTGCACTCCAGCAGTTAAAATCCCCCTCTTTTTAAGGGGGATGCAAGGGCGATCGAGACTTTGGTAACAACGAAATTATTTGCGATTGCTGAGCCACTTAGCGGCCACAATACCCAAAATTCCAGCAACTATGGGATTGCCCAAAAACTTCATCAAACTCGGTTGTTCTGCAAGCACTTCTCGGAAAATATCCGGGTGATTGTGATAGGTAAAAGATGCCAATCTGCTAACATCATCAGCAGTCATGCGACTGGCGTGGTGGGTGGAAAGTCCTAACTGTTTTTCCAAATCTCGATCGCTCAATCCTCTCTTACCCAAATGCTTGAAGAATTCCCGCGCTACATCATCGCGTTCGTTCGGTTTAATTTGAGCGATCGCCCTTTGCAATTCCGGTTCTAATTGAGCAGGTGGCAAGCTTTCGTGGTTCAAAGAATGACCGAATAATTGTTTCCGCTGAGCGGGAGAAGTTCGCTGGGCAAAATCATCAAAGTTTTCGTATTCTGCTGCAGAATTTTCTGGCATCATTTCTCGATCGCCCTGTGCCAAATCGCTCATGATTTGACGTTTGTAATTATCACTAACACTCATCTTAAAAATCTCCCTATCAACTCTCAACTCTCAACTATCAGGGCGGGCACGGGGGCACCGCCCCTACCAACTCTCAACTCTCAACTATTTAAGCCTTGTAGTCGATTTGATTTGACTGTAGATCGTATTTCGCAGTCAAAATCAGTTTTTTATCCGGCGCGTAAACCAAAACAGTGACATACTCCTACATCAAGCTGATTACAGCTATGATGTAGGCATCTTTGCAGCCCGATTAAGGGTATACAAAATTTCCTTCACGGTACTGTTATCCATAGTTCCTACTACAGAAAGATTCCCGTTACGGCGTTTT
>JBOFTL010000070.1:0-3752 GCA_051652045.1 Microcoleus sp.
AATCCTCCTAGTTTACCTACCAATCCACCTCAAACTACCCCTCAAATTCCCAATCTCACTTTACCTCAAATCAATCAAATTATTGGCAACCTTCCTAGCAATTTTCCTAGTATCTCTCAAATTCCAAATTTAAGTTCCCCTCCATCAGTTGAAGATATTCAAATTCCTGACAATGTTCCTCGCTTACCTGAAGGTTGTCCGGTGGAAATCGGCTTACCGGGTCAAGTTAATACTGTGGCGGGAATGGAAGCTGTAGCACGACGGGGTGCACTTTATTTCAACTTGCACACTGAAGAACATTCATTCTATGGCGAAATGCGGGGTCAAGTTTATCCAGCAAAGTAAGTAGAAGAAAGAGGGAAGAGAGAAGAGGAAATAAGGTGTTAGGTAGTAGGTAGTAGGTGGCATAAAAAACCTCACAATGGTTTGGGATCGGGGGACGATCGAATCGATCGGTTTGTCGCCCGATCCGCCAGGGGTTTAAACCCATGTCTCATAGCGAAAGTCGGTTGAAACCGACTGGAAAAAGTCTTAAAATACTGAATGATTGTGGTAATATAATTATTACCCGATTTAATTACTGTAGTTGAGATGCAAAAATGATCCGCAAAAGAACGGGAAAAATTTTAAACCTCCTGAAAACTCGGACGCGAAAATCTCAAATTGCAGCAGCCATCAGACAACAGTTCGATCGCCCTTGGCTAATTGCACTTATTTGCTTATTTATCTGCTCAACTGTTCTGCCACCAGCAATCTCAGCAACAACTCAAATACCAATTGTTCGAGCTCAACAAAATGTCTCGCAGCTAGTACAGCAAGCTAAAACATTTTACGAACAAAGGCAGTTCGATCGATCGGCAAATATCTGGCAGCAAGCGGCTGCGGCATTTGCTTCTCAAAACGACATTTTAAATCAAGCAATGGCCCTGAGCAATCTGTCGCTCACTTATCAGCAACTCGGACAGTGGGAAGATGCCAAATCTTCTATAAACCACAGCTTAAATTTACTGCAAAATTTAGAAAACACCTCAGAAAAACAACGAATATTTGCCCAAACCCTCGATATTCTAGGGCGATTGCAAAGAGAAAGCGGAGCATCGGAAAGCGCGATCGAATCTTGGCAAAAAGCCGCTAATATTTACAGTCAAATAGGCAATAAAAATGCAGCCATTCAAAATCAAATAAATCAATCTCAAGCTATGCAAGATTTGGGACTTTATCCCAGAGCTTGCAAAACTTTACTTCATGCTTTTGCAGTGGGTATTCCAGACTGTAAAACTTTAACCGAATTACCAGCAGCAACTTCAAGCAACAAGTTAGCAGCAATCACCAATTTACCCGATTCCCTGTTAAAATTTGACGCACTGCACAACCTGGGGAATATTCTGCGATCTATCGGGGATTTGCAGCTATCTGAAGCTATTTTAGAATCGAGTTTAACGGTGGCCAAAAATTTGCGATCGCCCCTAGAGATCGGTACAGCAATGCTCAGTGCTGGCAATACAGCTAGAGCATTTGCAGGCAGACAAATTTTGCTCCTTCCTCAAGACCGCGATACTACAATACTGATCTTAAAAACTCAAGCAGCCTTAAACTTTTACCGGGAAGCCGCACAGCTATCTCCCTCCCCTACAACCAAACTTCAAGCACAACTAAATCATTTCAGTTTGCTGCTAGAAATCCAGGACTTGATGGGAGAAGACGAGTTAATAAAATCTGCGAATTTGTGGTCGTCAATCAAAGCAGAAATGAGTAACATTCCCGCCAGCAGGAGTGGAATTTACGCGCAAATTAACTTAGCTCAAATTTATCTAAAGCTGATAAAAAAAGCAGCAACTGCTGACAGATTGCCTTTACAATTGCCGACAGCTACCGAGATAAATAATATCTTGACAAAAGCAGTAGAACAAGCCAAAGAATTAGGCGACAAAAAAGCAGAAGCTTATGCAGTTGGCAGCTTGGGTACTCTATACGAAACAGCGAAACTGTGGCAACCGGCCCAAAGTTTAACTCAACAAGCTTTAAGCTTGGTTTCAGCAGAGAAAGCAGCAGATATTACCTATCAATATTTCTGGCAGTTGGGACGCATCTATAAAGCTCGATCGGACATTGAGAAAAGTTTAGGAAATACCGCCCTAGCAGAACAAAATCTTGAGGCAGCACTTGCAGCATATACTAATGCCTTTGAAAATTTGCGATCGCTCCGCAGCGATTTAATTGCTATTAATCCAGAAGTGCAATTTTCCTTCCGAGATAGCGTCGAACCAGTTTACCGCCAATTAGTCGCTTTAAATTTGCAATTCGCCAAATCTCTCATCGGGAAAAGCAAAATTGATGACAGCCAAAAATTCCTCAAGCAAGCGAGAAATGCGATCGAATCCCTGCAAATTGCGGAATTAAATAACTTTTTTCAAGATACTTGCGTTGATGTCAAAACCCAACAAATCGATGAGGTCGATCGAACTGCTGCAATTATCTATCCAATTATCCTCGAACAGCAGTTAGAAGTAATAGTTAGATTGCCGGGTGGAAAACTGCTGCTGTACACTCCCAGCGATGCTCAAACCAGTCAGCCAGTTACTCAACAAGAATTGGAAAATACCTTAAGAGAATTGCGAGTTGGCGAAAAAAATGCTTCACTGCAATCGCCAGCTAGCGGCAATAACTTTTTGCCTTTAACTCAAAGAGTATACGATTGGTTAATTCGCCCGATGGAAACTGCACTCGAAGCCAGCAAAGCTAAAACATTAGTTTTTGTCCTCGACGGTGAATTGCGCAATATTCCCATGTCAGTTTTGCACGATGGGAAACAATATTTAGTAGAAAAATACGCCCTCGCCCTCACACCGGGTTTGCAATTACTCAACCCGCAACCTCTATCGCAAGCACAATTAAGAGCCTTAATTGCTGGTGCCACGAATGCCCCCAGCTTTCAAGCAAACAATCTGAATCCGCTGCCGGCTGTCGCAAGAGAATTGAACGAAATTGCCGAAACTCTGCCGAATAATGACAAGCGTGAAAATGAGAATTTTACTAAAGCCAACCTGCAAGCAATTATCGATCGCATTCCTTTTCCTGTTGTTCACATTGCCACCCACGGACAGTTTAGTTCCAATGCGGAAAAAACATTTATCCTCGACTGGAACGGACAAATTAATGTTAGGGATTTAGATGGATTGTTGCGAGTAGCAGATAGCAAAAGACCGATCGAATTACTGGTTTTAAGTGCGTGCGAAACTGTAGCCGGAGACAGCAGGGCAGCTTTAGGATTGGCGGGAGTTGCAGTGCGTGCGGGCGCTCGCAGCACGTTAGCTACTTTGTGGCAAATTAATGATGAAAGTACCGCTGTATTTATGAGTGAATTCTACAGCGAATTAGCTAAGTCCGATCGGGTGAATAAAGCTGAAGCCCTGCGTCGCGCTCAAGTTAAGCTTTTAAAAGATAGCAAATACCAGCATCCTTATTTCTGGGCACCTTATGTTTTGGTGGGAAATTGGCAATAGCACACAAGTTCGTAGTTGCGCTTCAGCGCCCGGTTCGTAGTTGCGCTTTAGCGCCCGGTTCGTAGTTGCGCTTTAGCGCCGCAATCTCAAAGAAAAATCCTACAATAAAAAACAGGTTCGTAGTTAAGTTTCGCGGCGCCCAAGCGCAACTACAAACTTTCGCGGCGCTAAAGCGCAACTACTAACTTTTGCGGCGCTAAAGCGCAACTACTAACTTTTGCGGCGCTAAAGCGCAACTACTAACTTTTG
>JBOFTL010000071.1:0-4603 GCA_051652045.1 Microcoleus sp.
GCATCAGATTTGCTAAAGGACGATCGAGTGAGGAGCGCGTATTTAGGTTGATTTGGTTAATCTTGGGAATTTTGACTGCTTTTTTTGAAGCAGTAAAAGATGTTTTTGGCAAGCAAAACCTGAAAAAAAACGACGAATATGTCGTAGCTTGGTCGCTATCATTTTTTTCAGCATTTTTTTTAGTTCCGTTAATAATTTTCACGGGAATACCTTCATTAAACCTGCAATTTTGGTTAGCTTTGTCGGTTGGAGGTAGCCTAAATGCGATCGCCGCTATCCTCTACATTAAAGCTATCAAACTATCGGATTTATCCCTGACAGTTCCCCTAGTAGCAATGACACCTTTATTCATGCTGCTAACTTCACCGTTAATTGTCGGCGAATATCCCAACTTGTTTGACTGTATGGGAATTTTTCTAATCGTCACGGGTTCTTATCTATTAAACATCAAAGAGAAATCTCAAGGATATCTAGCCCCTTTCAAAGCTTTGGTGCGAGAACCCGGACCGAAATTGATGTTAATCGTAGCATTTATCTGGAGTATCACTTCAAATTTCGACAAAATCGGCGTGCAAAACTCTTCACCTATTTTTTGGGTGTTCGGTTTATTCACTACGATGGCTGTCTTGCTGCTGCCGATTTTACTGTACAAAACTCCCAACCCCAGCCGCAAAATCGCGCGCAATTTACCGATGTTAGCAGCAATGGGATTTTTCAATGCTGTGGGAGTCATTTTCCAGATGCAAGCTTTGACAATGACTTTAGTCGTGCAAGTAATCGCCCTCAAGCGTACCAGTGTTTTAATGGGCGTACTTTTCGGCCATTTCATCTTTAAGGAAAAAGATATTCAGCAAAGATTGTTAGGTGCTGCTATTATGATTAGTGGAGTTTTTCTGATAACGCTATAATATTTTGCACAACTTAGAACAAAACTTACACATCAATTTTATCTGTAGGGTGCGCACTGCGCACCGCAATCGCTACTAATTGTGTCAAACTACTTTAGGCCTAAGTTTTATAGGATTTAGCGCACCGCAACCGCTACTAATTGTGTCAAACTAATTTAGGCATAAGTCTTGTAGGATTTAGATTGCAACCGCTGATAACAGCAGATAAACGCAGATGAACGCAGATGATTTTAGGAGAAGTTAATGCACAAAATAGCTGCTACACCGGGAGGCTGGAACCCTCAAACTTCAGGAGTGATTTTTATTCAGCAGAATCCTGCGCCAATTGTATTTATTAGTGCTGCGGATACTGATATTTTAACTCTCGCTGCGGCTGCTGCAAAAATGCCGTTTGATTTTCCCAAAATTCGCGCCGTTAACTTGTTGCAATTACAGCAAGAATTAACAATTGACACCTATGCGGAAGAAGTTTTAGAAAAGGCGGAAGTCATAATTTTAAGATTGTTGGGAGGACGTTCTTATTGGTCTTACGGATTGGAAGTTTTGCGAGAAATGGTGCAGAAAACTCAAGCATCTTTGATTCTAATGCCGGGAGATGACAGTCCCGATCCGGATTTAATGAGTCATTCAACTGTCTCGCTGTCGGTGGTAAATAGATTGTGGCGATATTTCACAGAAGGCGGCGTGCAAAACTTTGTTAATGCACTAAAGTTTGCGGCAGATACTTGTTTGAAAACTACTTTTAATCCCCCACTTCCGCAAACAGTTTCTCGCGTCGGAATCTACGATTGGAATGGAATTTCCGGGGCGTGTTTTGAAACTTTAC
Organism: Microcoleus sp.; assembly: GCA_051652045.1. GTDB lineage: Bacteria > Cyanobacteriota > Cyanobacteriia > Cyanobacteriales > Microcoleaceae > Microcoleus. The sequence continues at coordinate 1,735 of JBOFTL010000071.1, forward strand.
AACCAAATTCAGATCCCCCTAAATTCCCCTTAAGAAGGGGGACTTTGACGCCGCCTAAATCTCCTTCAGAAAGAGAGACTTTAACGCCACCTAAATCTCCTTCAGAAAGAGAGACTTTGATGCCGCCTAAATCTGCCGCAGAAGGAGAAACTTTAACAACTTCTTACCCCCCCCTTCATAAGGGGGGCTGGGGGGGAGCTCCGGCTTTACCAACTCTTGCTAAAGTCGGAATCTTATTTTATCGCGCTCATTATTTGTCAGGAAATTTAGCACCGATCGACTCCCTCTGTCAAGCTTTATCAGAAAGAAACTTAATCCCAGTCCCTGTATTTATATCATCCCTGCGCGAACCGGATTTACAAGTAGAATTGCTCGAATATTTCCAACCCAAAAACTCAGAACCGATTCAATTACTCATCAACACGACCAGTTTTGCAGTTTCAGGATTCAACAGTCAAGAATCGGAAACAAACAGCCTGCAATCCTTAGATATTCCCATATTACAAGCAATATTTAGCGGTGGCTCGATCGAACAGTGGCAAACTGAATTACAAGGACTTTCGCCCCGCGATGTAGCGATGAATGTAGCGTTGCCGGAAGTAGACGGTAAAATCATTACGAGGGCGGTTTCTTTCAAAGCAGTGCAAACTTGGAATAGCGAATTAGAAACAGATGTAGTAGGCTATGTAGCAGCGGTCGATCGCATTCAATTCGTAGCAGATTTAGTCGCGAATTGGGTGCGACTAAAACAAACTCCAGCCGCCGACAGGCGCATCGCCATAATTCTCGCCAACTATCCCACCCGCAACGCCAGATTAGCCAATGGCGTCGGCTTAGATACGCCCGCTAGCTGTGTCGAAATCCTCAAAGCTTTGCAACAAGCCGGCTATCAAATAGATCGCATTCCCAACAGCGGCACCGAGTTAATTGAAATGCTGATTTCTGGCGTAACAAACGATCCGGAAGGACGGGAATTGCAGCCTATAAATCAATCTTTAGATTTAGCGGAATATCAAGAGTATTTTGCTACTTTGCCGTCGCAAGTACAAGAGGGAATTTGTAATAGATGGGGGGTGGCGGTGGGGGAAAGAAGGACTGAAGTCCTTACTACAAACCTATTTCCCATTCCGGGGATTCAGTTTGGGAATGTGTTTGTGGGAATTCAACCGTCGCGGGGCTATGAAATTGACCCGAGTTTGAACTATCACGCACCGGATTTAGAACCGACTCACAATTATTTAGCTTACTATTATTGGCTGCGTCAAAAATTCGGAACTCAAGCAATAATTCATGCTGGAAAACACGGCAATTTAGAATGGCTTCCCGGTAAAAGTATCGCCTTATCTAACACTTGCTATCCCGAAGTTGCATTAGGTGCAATGCCGAATTTCTATCCTTTTATTGTCAACGATCCGGGAGAAGGTTCCCAAGCAAAAAGACGATCGCAAGCTGTCATTATCGACCACCTGACACCACCGATGACGCGCGCCGAACTTTACGGACCTTTGCAACAGTTAGAAGCCTTAATTGACGAATATTGCGAAGCCCAAAGTTTAGACCCTTCCAGATTGCCAGCAATTCGCGATCGCATCATCAATCTCACCAAACAAGAAAACTTAGATAAAGACTTAGGAATAGAATTCAAAAAATCAGAATTCACTGAATTTATCACCCGCAGTGACGGCTATCTTTGCGAACTAAAAGAATCCCAAATTCGCGACGGATTGCACGTATTCGGACAATGCCCGGAAGGCAGACAATTAAGAGACTTAATAATTGCGATCGCCCGCCATCCCAGCCCAACCAGATCCGGCTTGACCCGCGCCCTAGCCGAAGATTTAAACCTCGATTTCGACCCCTTAACAACAGCAAACAATTTAACAGCAGAACTAGAACAAAAAGCAGCAGAATTAGTAGATAACCTACTCCAAAATATCCGCGTTCATCCCCGTTCATCTGCTACATCTGCGGTTGCAAATATCCAAACAGGACAAGCAACACAACAAGAATTAAACTGGATTGAAAACAATCTTTTACCATCACTCCTCCAAACAAATCGAGAAATTACTAACTTATTGCGCGGCTTAGATGGGCGTCACATTCCCAGCGGTGCATCCGGCGCGCCCACTCGCGGCCGTCCCGATGTTTTACCCACCGGACGAAATTTTTACTCAGTAGATATCCGCGCCATCCCGACCGAAACTGCATGGAGAGTTGGCAAAATTGCCGCCGAAACTTTAATCGAAAGATACACTCAAGAAAACGGCGAATATCCCAAAACTTTAGGTTTGTCAGTGTGGGGAACATCTACCATGCGCACGGGCGGAGACGACATTGCCGAAGCCTTAGCATTAATCGGAGTTCAACCAATTTGGGACGGCCCGTCGCGCCGGGTTGTCGATTTTGAAATCTTGCCAATTTCAGTTTTAGGGCGACCGCGAGTCGATGTTACTTTGCGAATTTCGGGATTTTTTCGGGATGCTTTTTTCAACTTAATCGATTTGTTTGACAGTGCGGTAAAAGCTGTGGCAAATTTAGATGAAACTCCAGAAAACAATCCTTTAGCAGCACAAGTAAAACAAGAAATTTTAGATTGGGAATTGGCGGGTTTAAGCAGGGAAGAAGCGCAAGGGCGATCGCAATTTCGAGTCTTCGGTTCAAAACCAGGCGCTTACGGTGCCGGACTTCAAGGCATAATTGAATCTCAAAACTGGAATGATGATGCCGATCTAGCAACAGCTTACATTAATTGGAGCAGTTACGCTTATACGAGTAACCCCCCAACCGGGGCGGGCACGGGGGCACCTCCCCTACAAAGACAGGGTGATTCTAACTCTTGTCCCCCCCCTTTACAAGGGGGGGTTAGGGG
>JBOFTL010000072.1:0-13448 GCA_051652045.1 Microcoleus sp.
GATCGGTTTGGTAAATATGTTCGGCAGCGAGGTTGTTGAGGACTAGAGGTTGTTGGTTTTTGGCGACATAATCTATGAGCGAAATAGGCACTTCTTTGCTGGTTTCAACTGGTATAGATTGCAGGACTATTTCTGCAAAGCCTTCACCGCGATCGATGGCTTCAATGAATAGGCGATCGTCTTTTTGTAAAATCAGACAGCCTTTTTGAGCTCCCGCACTTTCTAGCAGGATGTGCAGCAGAGTGCGGTGTAAATTGTCTGAAGTAATTTCGCTCTGGATGGCTTCAGAAGCTTTCATCACAGCGACTAGATCTAGCACCCGACTGCTATTTGTCGTGCTGTTTGACGTTGGGAAAATACCGATTGGGGCTACTTTTAATTCCGCATTGTCTACGTCATCTATATCTGTTTTGGTGGGGAGAATTAAGTCGAAATAGCGTTGTTTTAATTCTTTGACTTTGGTACTATTTCCGCAATAATTGTAAGCCAAATAAGCATCGGTAATGTATATTTTTGCTAGCTTTTTTTTGCCAATTTCTATATAAAAACTAGCTGCAAGTTCGTTTGCCAATGCTTCCTCACAGAGGCTACCGTTTTCGATCGCTCCTTGAATTGCCCGATCGTACAGTTCCATTGCTTCATAATTTTTCCCCAGAGTTCGACAGCGTTCGGCTTCTAGCAAATCGTTTTTGTACTGAAAATCGCTGCGATCGCGCTCGGTAATATCGTTAATTAAATCGCTCTGAAAATCAGTCTTGAATTTATCAAAAAATTGCTGTAAATCCACCAAAATTTCTGTCGCATTTTCATAGCGATCGTCCGCATTTTTGGCCAGCAGTTTTTCAATAATTAACGCAATTTCCGGCGGTACTTCTGGATTTAATTCCCGCAGCGCGATCGGTTGTTTCGCGAGGTGACAGTGAACGAGTTCGAGGGGATCGTTACTCAGAAAAGGCAATTGTCCTGCCAGCATTTCATAAAAGGTAATGCCCAGAGAATAAAAGTCGCTGCGACAGTCAAGAGGGCGATCGATCCTCCCGGTTTGTTCCGGAGAAATATAGGCTAGCGTTCCTTGAATTTCGTCAGGATCGATCGGCACTTGATTTTCTTGCTTCAAATCTACCGCAATGCTAAAATCTGTTAATTTTACAATTCCTGAAGTCGGATTGATAATAATATTAGTCGGCTTAATATCTTTGTGAACGATCTGGCAAGCGTGTACGGCTACTAAAGCTTTGATTAATTGCAATGCCACATTCAAAAAACTGGCGATCGACATTTTTTGATGCGATAATATTTGTTTGAGGGAGACACCGCCAAAGTCTTCGATAAGCATTCCGAGACGACCGTCAAAAGTATCGAGACTGTAAGCTTTTACAATACTAAAGTCGTTTAATTGTTTATGAATTTGATACTCGCGCTTGAGACGGTCGATCGTTTCAGGGGTAGGATTTTCTAACTTGAGAAGCTTGAGGATTACTGGATTGGGAATTGCGGGTACTTGCACCCTATAGATAATAGTTTGAAAACCTTGATGGAGGATATGTTGAATAGTATATATAGATCGATCGGGCATCCTCGCCTCCTAGGAACTAACAATTACACTTGCAAATAGACGGATTTTCATGGGGTAAGGTGTCTGCTACCCTACTCGTATTGATTTGAGATGTGAGATATGAGCTGTTAAGTAACTTATTTTGTGTGGGTTTGGAGTCGATCGGCAGTGGTATTTTTTATTAGTCGATTTAAAATAAGATACTGACTTTATGCCCTACTACAAATCACCAAGTACGTCTATAGATAGATTAACACTTTAATCGAGCCTGTTTCTATATTTGCATGATACAGGCAAAGACGAATTTAAGTATCGGTTTGCCCTTGGCGCAGTGCAATATCAGCTCCAGATCCGCAGCAGTGAAGCGCATCTTATTGTTAATTGACACCTAGTTGAAATCGCAGCAGAAATCCGTGAAAACACGGTTGATTTATTGTAATCTCTGTGCGTTCAAAACAACAAGATTGTAGTGAGTTCTTTGCAACAACGCGAAATTAAAATATGTTTTTCAGCAGATTCGGCTGCCGACAACTGCTGCAGCGCGATCGCATTTGCGGTAAACTTTAAATATTCTTACTCCGAGTAATTACCGAACGAGTTTTCATTTATGAATTTTCAATTAAGCGAAAAAGCCAAAGAATTAATTCCCAAAGCCCGAATCGTCAGCTTTGCAACCTGGGAAACTTCGCACTCTCCAGAAGAAATCCAAGTGTTTCAAGCGGCAGATGACTCGGGGTGCTATCTAACAGACGCAGATTTGTTGGCAATTGCAACATCCGAATCAGAATCCGTGAAAGCCACCAAATTGCTGCGCGATCGTGCAGCGGATATTGTATCAGAAGCCAGGGAAAAAGTTTTAGCAGCCTATCCCGATATCGCTCAACCCGGAGGCGAATTGTATCCCCCAGCCAGGGCGGAGGCTTGTTGGCGAGATTTCTGGCATTTTCTCCGCTGCATTACTTACGGAATTGCTGGAAACCGCCCCGACTTTACCAGCGATGAAGGACTGCATTATATGAATTTACTCTATCAAGAATTGCAAGTTCCTTTGCCTGCGATGGTGTTGGGTTTAGAAGAAATTAAAACTGCGAGTTTGAATCGGTGTGCATCGGGCGATCGAGAAAAACTAGCTCCTTATTTCGATAGTGCGATCGATAAGTTAAAGCAGTTTAGTTAGAGGTAATGGGTAATGGGTAATGGGTAATTGGTAGAGGTAATTCCGGTTCCCCCCTTCTTAAGGGGGGCTAGGGGGGATCGAATTTTTAATCGTCAAACATCAGTCTTTCACTATCTTCGATCTTAAATTGACACTAATAGGCAGTGCCGTGTCCCTACATCGATCTGAGTGTACCTTACTTACCACCAAAAAAGGTGTAAATGAGAGGCTTAAAAACATGGCAAGCAGCAGGCATATCTCCAGAAGATGCCAGGAGAATTCAGAATGCAGCCGATCGGACAAAACAAACCATCATCGTTGTTGGCAGTAGAGCCAACGGGACAAGTACGCCAACTTCTGACTGGGACTATATAATGTTAGGTAATTCCCGCCAGAGGCATTCTGCTCGCACTTCCGTGCCTCGCGGTACAAGCGGCGGCGAAATTAATAATTTAGGCCGAGAAACCGGAATCGATATTTTTACTGGTCCCCTCATTCAAGGAGAAGCTCACGTTATATTTGAACCAAATTTAGGAGAGACAAATGAATCTAACTGATGAAATTACACTCAATCGAATCCAACAAGAATTAATTAGCCCAGAGGATGCGAAAAACTGGTTTTTAAGCTTCCCAACTGAATACCAACAGGAGATATTGCAGCGGCTGTGCTATATGGCTATCCAAGCAAGGGCGCGAGATGAAGATGTTTCCCTAGCTGTTATTAAATCGAAACTTCGCCCAACTTATACTCCTTGCGTTTTGCTGAGTAAAGGACGATTAAAAGAACAAATGGCAAAAGTTTTAAAACTGCCGCCCTCAGAATTTCTCAAATCCTTTGTTTTGTTAGTAAATTTATTAGCAATTGCTGATGCGCGCAGGTACAGTAAAGATTGTCAAGATGGGTGCAGTCACTGGTGGCATCGCGATCTGAGCGATCGCCAAGTTTTAGATGAAATTCGACGCGAGTTTCTGCAACCGCAAGTTGTCTAATTTTCCCGCGCGTAAAACCCTAAATGATTGGCGATCGGACGTTCCTGCATTGGAATTTTGTTTTGAATCGGTGCATTTAAAACTTTAGCACCCGACGGCGAAGCTACTGCCAAAGTTACCGATCCGCCACCATCCAAATTCAGCACCGTATCGGCTCCTAAACGCATAGAAATCTCAGTTATTTCGCTCAATTTCAGCCCTTCACTGTACAACCGCTGCTTGCCATCTGCCAGAATCAACCACAACTTTTTACCTGTTTTGTCGATCGCCGCAGCAGCACGCGGGTAAGCTTTATCTTTCTCGATTTCCCACTGTTTTTGTGCTAGGGGTTTGCCATTTTTTACCAATACTGTATCTCCCGCAATTCCATAAACTGTCCCCTGGGGACAAGTACCGTTTTCCACAATTGCGGCGCGGTTTTTAGCGTCAAAACACAGGGCGGGAAAGTCGCCATCTGCTTCAGAATAAACCTTACCTTTTGAAATTGCGTGTCCGACATTATTTACTCGATCGCCCGTGCGGGGATAGTAATGCCAAGGTGCTTCCTCAATGCAGGTATAAAAGAAATTTGCATTGACTGCTACCTGCAATTTAAATTCTTGCAAAAATTCAGAAACAGTGCGAGCATTGGTTTCGGTTAAATCGGGTGTCGGTGCGCCTGGAGTCACAAAAATTCCCAATCCGGGCGCTGTTAAATCTACAGTAACAATATGGATTGCAGCGGGGCGAGGAGTCGATCGAAACTCTCTCTGATAAGTGATTCCTTGAAAGAGCGATTTGGTGGCATTTGTTTGTGCCGGCCGCAAAAAGTAGGGAATGTTATAGGCTAGGATTGGTGCTAGCAAAACGCCGCAACCGAGAACCTGTAAAATTTGCTTGAAATAAGGAAAAATCATCAAATTTTCGCTGTGAGATTTTGGATTTGCATCCTAAAATGATTTTAGATGGGAAATTTGAAATCGGCAACAAAAGGAAGTCTTGACATTGAATGTAAAAAATGCCAGCTTTTGATATAGCGATCGCAAATGAATCGTAAATTTTTAACCCCACCCCAGCCCTCCCCTTAGTAAGGGGAGGGAGCAAGAAATTCATAAATGATTTGCGATCGTTATAGTTAACACAGAGGGCGCAGAGAGTACAGAGATCGGGAGAAAAAATCGAAGGGATAGTAAACCTGGATTTGGTATGAGATAGTTTGCGGTGACATTAAAACATTGATATGAATGATTTGGAAACCTATAATTTTAGCAAGCAAAATTTGCAAAATCGATCGTTCCGAGGGCAAATTCTCAACCGTGCCGATTTCAGCGATGCGGATGTTCGAGGCTGCAATTTCAACAATGCTCAATTAGCAGGAGCAAATTTTATCGGAGCAAAAATCGGACTTTCTGCCAAACAAATTGCGATTTTAAGTGCAGTGGCGATCGCAGTTTGTCTGGTTGTCGGCGATGTAGTAACTCGATTGATTTTGGGGACTCAAGGACAAGTACCGGAGTCTCGCAATTGGTCTTTTGTACTGTTGCTTTATGCAGTCTTGAGCGTTGCGGGCTGCGCTTGTGCAATTGCCAGCAAACAGCCGAAAACATTGAAAGTGAGTAGATTTGCGAGAACAATTTCTGCTATTTTATCAGGAGCATTGTTGGGTTTTTTCTTTACCGGAACTGCAACTAATAATAATCCCGCAGCCGCTTTGGTAGGAATGGTTGTTGGTGGTATATTAATGTTTTTTGTAAATTCACGAATGCGGTGGCAAGTTGTAAAAATTGCGATCGCTGCTGCGGGTAGTGTCAGCACCTACGGGGCTGCATTTTTGTTCAGTGCAACTGCTAGCGCTTTTCTGAGTACCGGGCAACTTTTGTGGGGCGGTTTTTTTAGCTTAGTTTTCTTGCTGTATTTTTGGTTTACCTGCGTGTCCTTTGCGGCTACGATCGGAGATATTGTTAATGCTGAAGGTACTTCTTTTCGGGGAGCGAATCTTACTGATGCTAAGTTCGATCGAACTGACATTTTGCAGTAAACTTACGAGTTGGCAACTAATTCGATTAACTCTGTTGCACGCCGCTCCAATTCTTGTCTGTGAATCAAACCTTCTATCCAACCAGATTCTATTGCACGATATCCAAATCTTGCTCCCAGTAGCGAGCCAGCTACTGCTGCATTAGTATCTGCATCGCCGCCTTCATGAACGATCGCCAGAATTCCCTCGGAAAATGTATTTGCATGACGCAATGCCCAAAAACCTGCTGCCAAAGTTTTGAGAGTGTAGGAATACATAACTCGTTCTCTAGCATTCAATCCTTCGTCTAAATCTAATACTTCTAATGAATTGACTTGAGTTTTTGTCAAATAGGTTGTCATTTCTGGATGGTATATCTCAACTTCTTTGGCGATCGCATCAACCAATTTATCTAGATCTTTGGCTCCTTGTAGTAGCTGAGCGATCGCCAAACATACTGCTACACAGGAACCAAGACAGCGCGGATCTGCATGAGTTATTCGGCATACTGTCTCAGCATTATAGCGAATTTTTTCAGGTTCTAAATATTGCCAAATTCCCAGAGGTGAAGTGCGCATCACTCCACCATTTGGCGCAGATATTCGTCCCTTAGATTCCCAATATTGTTCAGATACTTGATGGGGATTTTGGAGAAAGTCATGATGGCTGACAATCGTAGCGACTGTTGCACCGATGCCAAAAGAATCAGTTACAGCCCAATGATGGAAGCGAGCTGCTATATCGTATATGTCGATCGTCCGAAGAGCGAGTATGCTGTCAAGAATACAGAGCATTTGCTCCGTATCATCCGTCCAGTCTCCGGGGGACCAGCGCGGATCTTCAAATTGTTCAAATTGGTTGGTAATTTTAGAATATATCCTGAAGTCAGAATATTTGCGCAATCCGTTTGGAAATGTAAAAGCTACTTCCGATCGAGATAAAAATTCAGTCCCGACGCCCAGTGCATCTCCGATCGCTTGACCGAATAATACGCCACGAATTTTATCAGCTACTATAGAATCCATTGCCCGATACCAAATCTTTTAAAGATAAATACAAAAATGTCACCGATTTTTGACCGAGCTAATTATAGCAATTTACTCGCGGAAGTCGCTCCACAGGCGATCGAAACTGAGGAAGAGTACGATCGCCTCCTAACAGTTACCCAAAGGCTGACGTTCGCAAAAAACCGCACTCCCGAAGAGACAGCTTTACACAAGTTATTGATAATATTAATTGAAGCTTACGAAACCGAAAACTATGCGCTCGATCGATCGGAACCTCACGAAATTTTGCAACACATTATGGAATCCAGCGACACCCGTCAAGCTGATTTGGTTGGCATCATTGGATCGAGCGGCGTAGTGTCTGAGGTTGTAAATGGCAAGCGGGCAATTAGCAAAGCACAGGCTAAGGCACTCGGCGATTATTTTCAAGTGTCGCCTAGTTTGTTTATTTAATTAGAATTAACGCCAAAAAATGTGATGCTATTCGTCGGTAAGGTGCGCAGTGCGCACCCTACAAAATATCAATCCGAGATATAATGCACCCAAAATTGACCGTCTGGAATGCAAGTTCTCTCAATCAAATTATAGGAATAATGTAAAAATTTACCGCTCAAATCATTGCGATAACCGCTACTAGACCATTCGCCGTAAGGATCGTGCACGATAAACCCTTTGTCATCATATCCAACTAAAACGATGATGTGACCGAAAGAAGTAAAATAGCCGTGAATTACACAAGGATTTCCGGCCGCAATGTGATTGCGACAGCGTTCAAAAGTTCCCCACACTGTAAAAGTATCTTTTTTGCCGTAATTGCGCACAACTATCGCCAAATCTTCTGGAGAATGGCGGCTTAGTCCTTTGCTTTCCATATATTCGTACAATTCATCTTCTAACTGCAGGAGTTCCTGCGGATCTACTCCAAAATAAGCCAAACACATAGCTATACTGGTAACGTTGCAGGCACCAGTCGGATTGAATTCATTGTCTAGTTGAGATTTGTACGGAACGTTAATTTTGAATGCGGTCGGTCGATCGGGCCGATCGACTTGAATTCGGACGTGATTTTGATAAATAAACCACACCCACCAACCTTGATAAGGGCCTTTGAAAACAATGCGCCAGTGCTTGTTACGATCGGCCCTATAGCTTTCGATTTCAAAAGTTTTCCCTGCTGGTACCTTAATCATTTCCTCTTCGCGCAAAGTTGATGATTGCAGGGGGCGGGCTTTGAGAAAGGTAGTTCTAGTAATAGTTAATTTCATGGGCGATCGGCGGTTGTTGGAGATATCGCGATCTTATGCTGATTTTTGTCACCCTACAGGATTGGTCTGATACCTCAAGGCTGTCAGTCCATTTTCGATTTTGGATTTTAGATTTTAGATTGATGATTTGAGATTGTTGATTGATGATTGGCGATTTGAAATTGTTAATTGATGATTTGAGATTGTTGATTGTTGATTTTGGGTGCGATCGAGATACTTTGCTAAGTTAAAGTAGGGTGTGCAGTGCGCACCTTACTGCCTTTTGATTTTCGGGTGTGCACTGCGCACCTTACTGGTATTAGAGACTCTATATGTAGGGCTTGCACTGCGCACCTTAAAGATCAACAAGTTCAAAGTGTAGGAGTCAAATCCTATGCGAAAATCAGCCCTAATATCCAAACTTTAAGACTTACTAACTTCCTCAAAAGACTCGGAACCTAAAGGACTCGGAATCCAACCTCGAACATTTTTGCGCTTCCCTAAAAGCGGTTGCGAATGCACTATGGGCAAACGCACGGCTTCCTGATGTAAAATCTCGCTGACTTCCCCATAAATTTTCGCCCTTGCAGCCCGATCTTCAGTTGCCCTACCCTTATTTAAAAGTTCGACAACTTGGGGATTTTTCCAATTACCCAAATCCGCCGTCGCACCGGGTCCGAAATGAGGATAATAGAAATTGTCAGGATCGCCGTAATCGCCAGTCCAGCCCAGCATAAAAGCTTGAAATCCCGGCGGTTTTAGTCGATCGGCCAAATAAGCCGACCAATCTTTTGTTAGTAATTTAACCCGAATTCCGATCGCGCTTAAATCTGCTGCAAAAGCCTCCGCGATCGGCTTTGGCGTGGGAAAATAAGGGCGGCTGACTGGCATATACCACAAATCCAAATCGAAACCGTTCGGATAACCAGCTTTTGCCAGCATTGCTTTAGCTTGCTGCGGGTTAAATTCGTAATCTTTCACTTGTTTTGACTCGGCCCAATTCAGCGCTGGCGGCAAAAATTGCGCGTCGTGTTTGCCCAATTCACCCCAAAAAGCCTTGACGATTTCTGGCTTGTTAATAGTTTGAGCGATCGCCCGTCTCACCTCAACTTTTGCCAAAGGTTCGTAACTCGGATTTAACGCTAAATAACCGACATTAAAAGCCGGACGCAACACAGATTCTAAATTAGGATCTGCTTGAGTTTCTTTTAGTTGATCGGGAGTCAAATCCACAGTAAAATCGAGTTGTCCTGCCCTCAATTGAGCCAGCCGGGCCGCCGGATCTTCAACAAAACGCATCACTAATCGATCGACCTTTGGCGTTCCATCTTTCCAATAATTCGGATTTTTTTCCAAAACAATGCGATCGCCCAATCGCCATTCTTTAAATACAAAAGGTCCCGTACCCACCGCCACCGAACCTGGAGTCCCGTACTTAGCACCCGCTGCTTTCACCGCCGCCGGACTTGCTATCCCGAAATAACCGGAACCGATTGCTGCTGGAAAACCTGCAAAAGGTCGATTTAACACAAATTTAATTGTAGATTTATCGACAACCGCCACATCTTTTACTAAAGAATCTGTTTCGCCCTTAAACCCACCAAAAAAGTTTTTCCAGATTAGATAAGTTTTGCCATTTGCTCGAAAACCCAAAGGATTTTTAGCATCCCACCAGCGATCGACATTAAACTTAACCGCTGCCGCATCAAAATCCGTACCGTCGTGAAACTTCACTCCCGATCGCAATTTAAAAGTCCAAGTTTTGCCATCTTTAGAACTCGACCATTCAGTCGCCAAACTCGGTTCTAATTCTACGGTTCCCGGTTTAAAACCAGTCAAACGATTGTAAATTTGGTAGATGGCAATCACCGAATTACCATCAGTAATATTGCCCGGTTCCAGATTGACAGGTTGGCCGCCCGCACCGTAGACTAAAGCCCCAGGAGGAATTGCAGCCGGAGTTATGGAAGTTGGGGAATTATTGCTAGTAGTATTTGAGGGAACGCCGCAATTGGATAAAATTACAGCTATCCCCACAACCAGACCTAATAAAACCCAACGCCAGTATTTGATTAATTGCATCTCGATGCTCCTTACCGTGAAAAACTGTGAAAAAATAAGTATTTTAAAACTAACTCAACTCGTAAATATCTCCTGCCCTCCCCTCTGGGCTCTCTGCGTTCTCTGCGGTAAAAAAAACCACTTTTAATTTGCTTATAAATGATGTAAAAAATAGTTTAACATACAATCTATAGCAGTTGAATCAATCCAAAATCTCATATCTAAAATCCTCAAACCCCCAAATTTATCCGTGGGGTAAATCCAAAATCTAAAATCTAAAATCTAAAATCTAAAAATATTTCCCGCTTGTCCCCGATCGAGCGATAATAAAAAATTGCTCAAGATCGGGAAAACATCGTGCATACAGAACAAACTACAGATTTAATTAACAAACCAATTCGCGTCGGCGTGCTGGGCTACGGCGGACTCGGCCAAGCAGCAGCCCGATTGCTCGCTCCCAAAGGCGAAATGCTGTGGGTAGCCGCCGCAGACCAAAAAGGTTATGCTTATGCTCCAGAAGGCTTAAATGCCAAACAATGCCAGGAAATTTACAAATTGCGAGGTTCGTTGGGTTATTTAGAATCCGGGGGAATTTCGAGCGATCGCAGCATTGAAGAACTGATTCAAAAAGCAGGTAATAATGTAGATGGCTATTTCCTTGCTTTACCAAATCTTCCCAACACGTTCATGGCATCCGTAGCCAAGCAATTTATCGCATCCGGCTGGAAAGGAGTATTAGTAGATGCGATCAAGCGTACCAGTGCCGTCGAACAATTGCTAGCGATGAAAGACGAATTTCAAGCAGCAGGAATTACCTACATGACAGGCTGCGGTGCAACCCCTGGCTTGCTGACAGCAGCAGCAGCATTAGCAGCGCAAAGTTACGCAGAAATTCACAGTGTCAACATTACATTTGGCGTCGGAATTGCTAATTGGGAAGCTTATCGGGCTACCATCCGCGAAGACATCGCTCATTTACCCGGTTATGACGTAGCAAAAGCTCAAGCAATGACTGATGCAGAAGTCGAGGCCCTGTTAGATAGCACGGGCGGTTTATTGAAGTTAGAAAATATGGAACACGCCGACGATATCATGTTAGAGTTGGCGGGAATTTGCACGCGCGATCGAGTTTCAGTCGGAGGCGTTGTCGATACTCGCAATCCCAAAAAACCCCTGAGTACCAACGTGCAAATTACCGGGCGCACCTTCGAGGGCAAAATTTCCACTCACACCTTTACTTTAGGCGATGAAACCAGCATGGCAGCCAACGTTTGCGGGCCGGCTTTCGGTTATCTGAAAGCAGGTGTCATGCTGCACAAAAAAGGCATTCACGGCTTATTTACTTCTGCCGAAATCATGCCGCAATTCGTGCGCTAAAATAGATAGGACTTACGCAAAAAGTAGTTCGATTCATTCGATCGTGTCCGATCGATTAACAGCGATAAGTAAGGTTCGTAGTAAGGACTTCAGTCCTTAAAAGTTCGTAGTAAGGTTCGTAGTAAGGACTTCAGTCCTTAAAAGTTCGTAGTAAGGACTTTAGTCCTTATCCGCGATCGTCGGAAGGACTGAAGTCCTTACTACAAACAATTTTTATTACTAGCAATCGATCGGACATCAGATCGTTGGAAGGACTGAAGTCCTTACTACAAACAATCTTAATTTTAGTCGATCGCAAAAGAGCGGACTAAAGTCCGCACTACGAACCTTTAAGTAGTTATCAGCCTGTGGCTAGGGTAGTAGGGGAAATAACTAGCTGTCCGGTGGTGATATCCATAGTTGCAAGTTTTACTACTTCCTCAAATGCTAAGCCCCGAATTTTGAGTTCCCACCGAATGCCTTTTGCTTTCATCCGCTTGGCTTTCCGCATATCCACATCCGCAGCTTTTTGATGCAGTAGCAAATGTTTCATTGCTGCTGTAGCTGCAACTTTTGTGGGAAATCCAATGTAGGTGATAAATCCGCCATCCCAGTGATTGGCGTTACGGATGCTGCTGATAGTCGCTACCTTCGGACTAAAGCGATTCCAGTATAAATCGCTGTAACCGATCGACTGTGTTTTTACTTGGAGTTTGTTTGCCATTTGACTTAACTCCTATAACCTTTTTTTGAGGGGCTGGTACGATCGCAGAAGGAATCAGTAAAGCAGTACCCGGACTCGGACATGAAGACACGGATGAATATCGAGTATCCTGTATTCTTCATCAGCAAGAAGGAAAACGCAGTTAAACAACATTTAAACAACATTTTCATTTTTCCCGAATGCCCTCATCATCTTGACGGTTGCTCTACCTTTTAGCTTTGCTATTTATATTATAGCAATTTATTTGGCAATGGTAAAGTAAAATTGGAAACAGGTAACTGGGAATAGGGGATTGCGAATTGAAGACTCTGCCTCCACATCTGTATTCCCAGGCACAGCAGAACCACCAGAAAAATGATTCGTAGTATGGTTCGTAGTGAGGACTTCAGTCCTCAATATGTAGCGAACTGAACTCCTCACTGCGAACTACATATTATGACGATCGAGCGTCGATCGAATACAAGTACGATCGCTGCTGTCGCATATTTGCGATCGCTTCACTCTACTGTCGCTGCATTTCGCAATAACATTTTTCGACTGATGAATTACCCTCGGAAAGCATATATGTTGCGATTGCTTCACTCCGCTATCGCTGCGTTGCGCAATGACATTGTTTGAATAAAGATCGATCGCTTTCGGACTCAACTCTCAACTCTCAACTCTCAACTCTCAACTTTCTAAAATCTCAACTCATATTCAATTGTAGCGCGATTGTCACCTTGAAAGTTGGTAGAACCGCGCAACAAGATTTCATCGCTCAAACGATACCGAATATTAAATTCCGTAGGTTGATTTGCCGACAAAACTCGGACGATTGAAGCTGAAAGATTGCGCGTGATGTCAGTCCCAACTTCTAAACCCAAACCGAGAGAACCCGCACCGGAAGTTCCCCCAGAAGTTGAAGTCGATCGCGCTTCATTGCTGCCAATTCTAGTGGGAAATATCCGAAATTCGCTCAATCCCGTAGCGCTAGTAATCGTAGATTGAATGTTGTTAAATAAACCCGCACCTGCTATATTGGCGATCGCCAGCGTACTATCTCCCTGTCCCAATGTTTGAATAAAACTCCCGCCCAATAATGCTACAATTTCCGTCTGCGATCGACTTGGAGAACTCCGCAATTCCAAAGTCTCCGCTAACTGAGAAGCTTTTCCTCGAACTAAAGCCTGAATCCGGACTTGCCGCGCGCTACCGAAACCGATCGGTTCGTCTGCTATTTCCGATGCTACAGTTGTGCCGGGAGTGCGGAACCGCGTTACTTCCTGCACTGAAGTTGCCAACCTCACATCCAGCGTCGGATCTAGACCTTGAGACGGTACGAAGGTAGCTGTTTGCGGGTAGCCTCGATCGAGCCTGAAC
>JBOFTL010000073.1:0-2662 GCA_051652045.1 Microcoleus sp.
GACTCACGTACAAAGCTACGCGGCAGATTTAATCTATCTGCTGCGATTGTATGAAAAAGAGTTAGTCAATCCCAGCCCAGAAATTGTCAAAAAACAGCAAGATATGGATGTAGAATTCGTGCTTGACGATTTGTTGAAAATTGTAAGCTCGATGCGAAATGGGAGCGATCGCATCCGCCAAATCATCTTATCCGTTCAGGATTTTGCCCGCACGGATCGATCGGGATGGCAGCTATTTGATGTTTCTGACGGTTTGGAAAATATGCTGTTACTGTTGCAGCATCGCTTGCCCGCCCAGGATGGCAGGCGGGATATTAAGGTGGTGAAGGAGTACGGAAATTTACCCCTGGTGGAGTGTTATGCAGGTCAGCTAAATCAAGCTTTTCTGAATATTATCAACAACGCGATCGATGCTTTGGATCTGTCGGCTAAAGAGTCGGAAATTTCAGAAAACAGGCAATTTAAACCTCTAATTTCGATTCGCACTAAAGTTGTGGAAGCTGGGCGAATCGCGATTGAGATTGCTGACAATGGAATGGGAATGAGTGAAGATATTAAAGCGCGAATTTTCGATCCATTTTTCAGCACTAAACCTGCCGGAGAGGGTAGCGGATTGGGACTTGCTGTCAGCTATGAGATAGTAGTGCAGCAGCACAAAGGTGAATTGCAATGTTTTTCCGAACCGGGGAAAGGCACGGAATTTCGGCTCGAAATCCCGCTGCGGCACAGCTAAAGCGATTTTAGATTTTAGATTTTAGATTTTAGATTTTCAAATCTAAAATCTAAAATTGGACTTATGCCAAATCCGGGTCTACTATCCCTTTTATATTCTCTCCCGCTTTCTGTAACCTCTGCGCACTTTGCGGTTAATTATAAATTGGGTATTTAACCCGGATCTAGTGAGTGGCGGACGCCAGAAGAACAGTTAGAACTGTAGCTCAAATGAGTGTCACTCAAAAAAGCGACTGGTAAGGTATTTGGGGCGAAGTTATCCTGATGGTATCTTGATTTAATTCAAGCCTAGACTTTATAAAAAATAGGGATAATTCCAATGGCAGAACGTAAATTCGACCCCAACCAGCTAACATTTGATGAAGGTTTGAACCGGATTGAACGAGCAAGCGAAACAGTCCGAATCAAATTGGAAAGACGCATTCTCACATCCAAAGATGAAGACGTTGCCAAGCTAACTGACGCGCTCAAAGTTAACAATATACCTGACGGTTTTCAAAAGTGGCAGCTTCCCGTTTATCTAGAAGCTCCATCCCAATTGTTTATCTCAACAGCAGCTCCCAACTCCAAAGTCCCCAAACACGCGCACCGAGATGGTGATGGCATTCGCTTTATTATTTCGGGTTCTGTAATTTATAACGGTCAAGAACTGACTGCGGGAGACTGGATGTTTATTCCAGCCGGCCATGCCTATTCACTTGATGTTGGCAAGTTTGGAGCGACTATGGGCTATTGCTACTGCTGTTCCTGTGCTGGTTTTGAACTGGGAATTGATGGTGATGTTGTCAATCCGGCTCCCTTCATTCCTGCCTAATTGCAAAGAGGAACAGACGGGTGCGAAGACGAGCGATCGCTCAACTGATTGCCTTAATTGACAGGCATCTAGAGTAGTTGTACTAATTGTTCCAGTTGTGTTCTCATCGTAGGGTGCGCACTGCGCACCTTACTATTGCTCTTGTCGCAAAAAAATATTTCTGACGACAAAAATGATATCAGACTTCTTTGAGATTGACTCTCAACTCTACAATTGTCAACTATCAACTATCAACTATCAACCCTCAACTATTTGCTCTCTCACCCATTTGCGAAATGCTTTGAGAGTGCGACTCGTACCTACTGTTTGGCTGCGATCGCAATACTCGGAAATAATTTCAACAATCGGCAAGTTGGGAAATGTTGGACTGGTTGCGGATGCCACATATTTCCCATCTTGCAAAACGTTTATCTGAAGCTGGTTATTTTCATAACGCCAAAGTTCCGGCACTCCCAAAGCCTCGTAAACATTCAGTTGAGTTTGGGAAGTTAAATCGACTTCAATTGCCAAGTCAGGCGGCGGATCGACGCTTAAATCAAGGCGTTTTTTACCAATCATTAAAGCAGCATTTTGGATGTAAAAGCACTCATCTGGCTCAATTCCTTGCGACATACTTTTTCTTTTGAAAGTCGTCGAACCAAACGGTTCAAAATCAATATCTAATTCTTCAAACAAAATTTCTACTAAATAAGCAATTATCGCTTTAGGTCTTTCATGTTCTGGCAGCGGCATCCTAATCTCCAAAGTTCCTTGACTGTAAGCTATTCTCGAAGCACGGTTTTCTCCCAATTCTGCTAAAATTTCTTCAAATTCCTCCCAGTTGACATCATGCAACAAAACTCGATGTCCGGGCGGCACATTGATTTGCCTTAATTGCAGCGTTACCATTGAAACCTCCGATTTATTTAATGTTATTATAACTCACGCCAAATCGGGGTTTCCTATCCGGTTTATAAATCCTCCATCATTGGCAGAGTCTAAGCAAAGAGCTTAGCTTCATAACGCTTAGAGACATGAAACGGGAGCATCTCTGTTTTGCAAGAAGCATTTTTTATCTTCCGTGCGAGCGTCCCGCTCGCGTACTTGTACAAGCACGCGAGCGGGGATGCTCGCACT
>JBOFTL010000074.1:0-6569 GCA_051652045.1 Microcoleus sp.
CCAACTCCGACGCCGACACCGACACCAACCCCGACGCCGACACCAACTCCGACGCCGACACCGACACCAACCCCGACGCCGACATTAACTCCAACGCCAACACCAACTCCGACGCCAACTCCAACGCCTGCGCCAACACCAACACCCTCGGAAACTCCCACACCAACACCTGCGCCAACACCAACGCCTGCGGGGGCGGGCACGGGGGCACCGCCCCTACAAACTCCCACGCCGACGCCCGGTGTAATTCCTTCTCCTGCTGCGCCAGAGTGCATTTGCGATGCTATTGACTATCCAAATCTCAGCCAACCCAACCGAATTGATAACATTATCAACATCAACGGTAGCGGTGAAATTCAGTTTGGTACGCCGGAAAATAATGCTTGTTACGGCAGTCCAAATCCGAATATTTTCGTTGCTGATTTAGGCGATGACAACATCTACGGTGGCGAAGCAAATGACATCATTTACGGCAGCCAAGGCAATGATTTTATTGACGGCAATAAGGGCGACGATATCCTATTTGGCGGCAAGGGCAATGATATCATTGTTGGCAATCAAGGCGAAGATATCATCTTCGGAAATAGCGGCAATGATTCGATACACGGTCAAGAAAACAATGATTTAATTTTTGGCGGTGCAGGTGATGATTTTATCGATGGAGGCAAGGGGAACGAGATCGCTTTTGGAGGCAAGGAAAATGATACAATTCTCGGCAGCGAAGGTGAGGATTCTCTCTCGGGAAATTCCGGCAGCGATCTTCTCTGCGGCGGTTTTGGTAACGATTGTTTGAGCGGCGGATTGGGCAGCGATTCGATCGACGGTTGCGAAGGAAATGATACTGTTTTAGGAGGCAAAGGTAATGATACTTTAATTGGCGGTTTGGGGGATGATTGTTTAATTGGTGGTGCTGGGAGCGATCGCTTTTTACTGTATGCCAATTCCGGTATCGATATTATTGCCGATTTTGAGGATGGAAACGATTTGCTATTGCTGTCAGAAGGCTTGACATTTGAACAATTAAATGTTATGGAAAACAGCGGTGCAATATCAATTCAGTTCGTGCCGACAGGGGAAATTATCGCTGTTTTAAATGGGGTTGCTGCTAGCAGCATCAGCGCCAGCGATTTCAGTATAATTTAACTTTCCTTTTTCTTGACGGATGTTGGCATTTCCATTTTGGCAAAGGTCGATCGAAGGCGCGATCGGGTAATTCAAAACGATCGATCTATTTGCAATTTCGATCTGCCCATAGATGATTCGATTAGTTCGATAATTACACAGTCCGACAGGGGTTGAAAAGGGAGCATCTCAGTTTTGCATTTACAGTGCGAGCGTCCCGCTCGCGTGCTTGTACAAGTACGCTCGCACTGAAGATAAAAAATGCTTCTTGCAAAACTGAGATGCTCTCGGTTGAAAACCCCTGCCGGACTTTGGAACCCACAGATCCACTCTCGCCCGAAAAAAACATCACAAAATCCAGCGTATAATGCTGAAAATTCCTGCCACCAAACCGGCCGCGATCGGAATTGTCACCAACCAAGCCGCACCAATTGACAGCAATGTTTGAAACTTTACGGATTTCCAATTTCTAGCAATTCCAACTCCCACAACAGCACCGACTAAGGCGTGAGAAGTGGAAACCGGCAAACCCAATCGCGAAGCTAGCAATACAGTAGTGGCTGTTGCTAATTCAGCACAAAATCCGCCGCTGGGTTGCAGTTGAATAATCCCTTCACCGACAGTAGCAATTACCTTTTTCCCCCAGATTGCCAAACCGATAACAATTCCCGCACCTCCGAGAACTAAAATCCATAAAGGAACGCTGAAATCTGCTGAGGGAAAAGCACCCGTGCGCTGGATGTACGCGATCGCAGCCAGCGGCGCAACCGCATTTCCCACATCATTGGAACCGTGCGCAAAGGCCACAAAACACGCACTCAACACTTGAAATCGCGCCATTTGCTGCTCAATTGGAGAGGGGGAGAGGGGGGGAGTTTGTACTTGTTCCTTCTTCCTTTTTCCCTCTTCCTTCTTCCCTCTTCCAAATTCGGTCTTCCTAACATCGGCTATTCCTAGTACATTATCCGCAGCTAAACTCCCATCCGCTGCATCCGCTGCAAAATCCGCTGTTCCTCTGCCTTCTGCCTTCTGCCTTCTGCCTTCTGCCTTCTCCAATACTTTCCAGCTATCGACTGTAATGGCAGCAGTTGCGATCGCCCCAATTCCGATAACAATATCGTGAAGGGGGATATTCCAACCAAATCGATCGCGTATAAGTGCGATCGCGCCTGTTTGCACGAAAACCACATCAACCACCGACGGCAGTACAATTATTCCGAATACGCTCAACAAAGCCGCACTCAGCCAAGGAATCCACTCGCGCATCTGAAATAAAGGATCGGGCCGATCGAGAATATAATGCTTGACCAAGCTGTAAAATACTCCAGCTACAGCACCGCTGGCAATCGGCGTCGCCACCCAAGTTAAAGAAATAATCCCGATCGTTCCCCAGTCTACAGCGCCAATTCCCGCCGCGATCGAGCTAAAACCCGCGATCGCGCCCACTACCGCATGAGATGAAGACACCGGCAAACCCCGACTCGTCGCGATTTGCAGCCACAGCCCGCAAGCGATTAGTACCGACACCATCCCGATTAAAAATACCTGCGGTTGCGCTGCGAAGACATTCGCATTCACCACTCCTGTTGCCAAAGTTTTGGAAACTCCTCGCCCGAAAAAAACAGCACCCGCCAATTCCAGAATTCCCGCAACAATTAAAGCCTGCCGCAGCGTTAGCGCTTTCGAGCCTACCGAAGTTCCCATTGAGTTAGCGACATCGTTAGCCCCCAAATTGCTAGCGACGTACAAAGCCAGCACAGCCATCGCGGCCAGTTGTAGAAATTCAACTCCCGAAGGATTTAACATACAAATCTTTTGACATAAAACGGACAATTTGATATATGATAGGAGATTGTGAGTTTTAAGAAATCCTATGAAAGGCGCAGAAATCATCCGCTCGATCGAAGCGGCAGAAATAGAAAGAGTCAAGCAAGAACTCAATAAAAAGCTCCCCGAAATTTACGTGGGCGACACGGTAAAAGTTGGGGTGAAAATTAAAGAGGGCAACAAAGAACGGGTTCAGCCCTACGAAGGGACAGTTATTGCCATGCGCAATGGCGGAGTTAACGAAACGATCACCGTCCGCCGCGTGTTTCAGGGCGTGGGCGTAGAACGGGTGTTTTTGATTCACTCGCCCCGAATTGCCAGCATTCAAGTAACGCGGCGCGCCAAAGTCCGCAGAGCCAAACTGTACTACCTGCGCGATCGCGTGGGCAAATCCACCAGGCTCAAGCAGCGGTTCGATCGCCCCTTGTAACCATGCACCCCACCTCAGCTCAAATTGGAAAAAAACTTTCAATTTGCGAGCGCACTGTGCTAAGATAAAAATCTAGAGGTCAAGCACTAATCCGCTACCTCACCTGTGCGCTCTTAGTTCAGTTGGTAGAACGCAGGTCTCCAAAACCTGATGTCGGGGGTTCAAGTCCTCCAGGGCGCGCTGAATCACCAAACTTTTAGTTCTGCTCGAAAGCGCCCGGATACTTGGCTGACATCAGCCGAGTTCCCAAACTTTCGGGTAGAATTAATTTGTGTAGGCGGTTCGCAAAAAATGCCATCAACAAATGCACTAATAAACTCACTGAGCATTTAACTGAGGGTCGATCGGTGTGACTGCTGGATAATCTCTACAATCAATCTAGGTCGATCGCCAGTTACCCGTTAATGGGTGGGGCTTGTAAAAAAATAGTGGCTTTAGATTTCAGATTGAGACTGCAGCGTAAGTGGTAAGTGGCAACAAGATCGGCAAGCCGCAAGCCACTCACACAATCGAAAATCTAAAATCGAAAATCGCAAGGGGGAATCAATTGTGGCGAAAAAAGACGAAATTGTAGCTAAAAAAGACGAAACTCAAGAACTAACGGAGTCGTCGGGATTCGATCCTGTGGTTTTTTTTAAAGAAACCAGAGAAGAACTCGATAAGGTAGTTTGGCCCAGCCGCCAGCAGCTAATCAGCGAGTCTTTGGCAGTGCTTTTGATGGTAATCCTCTCAGCAAGCCTGATCTATTTAGTAGATAACTTCTTTAACTGGGGCGCGGGAGAGGTGTTTAAACCATGACTTTTGCATCAGAAGAATCCGAATATTCAGAACAACTGACAGAAGGAGAATCTTCACCAGAAGCAGCAGTCGCACAATCACGCTGGTACGCCGTTCAGGTAGCATCAGGCTGCGAGAAGCGGGTGAAAGCCAACTTGCAGCAGCGGATTCAAACTTTGGATGTGGCCGATCGCATCATTCAAGTAGAAATTCCGCAAACTCCGGCCCTCAAAGTCGGCAAAGACGGCTCCCGACGCCAGTCAGATGAAAAAATCTTCCCCGGCTACGTACTCGTGCGGATGTTTATGGATGAGGAAACGTGGCAGGTGATCAAGAATACCCCAAATGTGATTAACTTTGTGGGGGCAGAGCAAAAACGCCGTTACGGGCGGGGTCGGGGTCACGTCAAACCGCTGCCCCTGAGCCATTCGGAAGTAGAACGCATCTTCAGACAAGCTCAGGAAGCCGAACCGGTTGTCAAAGTATCGATGGCTGCTGGGGACCACGTTGTGGTACTTTCCGGGCCGTTTAAAGATTTTGAAGGCGACGTGATTGAAGTCAGTCCGGAACGGAACAAACTCAAAGTTTTACTTTCGATTTTCGGGCGCGATACGCCTGTAGAATTAGAGTTCAATCAGGTCCAGAAACAGAACTAACTAACTAATGGCCAAAAAAGTTGTTGCAATAATTAAGTTGGCGATTACAGCAGGAAAAGCCAACCCAGCTCCTCCGATCGGCCCGGCTTTGGGTCAGCACGGCGTCAATATCATGATGTTTTGCAAGGAGTACAATGCTAGAACCGCAGACCAAGCAGGTTTGGTGGTTCCGGTAGAAATCTCGGTGTTTGAAGACCGGAGTTTTACGTTTATTCTCAAAACTCCTCCGGCGTCGGTGCTAATTCAAAAAGCAGCCGGCATTCCTAAAGGTTCCGGTGAAGCAAACCGCAAAAAAGTCGGTTCGATTACTCGCGATCAATTGCGCGAAATCGCTCAAACCAAAATGCCCGACCTCAATGCTAACGATATTGAAGCTGCAATGAAAATTGTAGAAGGAACGGCTAAAAATATGGGCGTGACGATCGCAAACTAAAGGAAGAAGGAAGAAGGAAGAGGGAAGAAGGAAGAAGGAAGAGGGAAGAAGGAAGAGTGAAGAGGGAAGAAGTTTTCCCGCTCGGCAATTCTTAATTGCTAACCATAATTCCAAATTGCTAATCCAAAATCCCCGATTGTGAAGCTAAAATTTTCAATCTAAAAATCCCAAATCTAAAATCCAAAATCCAAAATCGATCGGTTCAGGGGGAGAAGCAAAGCTTCGCTAGAAACCGAAAGAATGTAGATAGAAGATTGTCCGACAATGGCTCAATCCAAAATCTAAAATCCCAAATCTAAAATCGACTGACCCCAGAAAAGAGAATGGCAAAAAAAGTATCGAAAAGATTGCAAGAACTGCAAAAGAAGGTAGAAGATAGAGCTTACCAACCTTTAGAAGCGCTGCAACTTTTGAAAGAAACAGCAACAGCAAAATTTCCCGAAGCAGCAGAAGCTCACATCCGTTTGGGAATTGACCCGAAATATACAGACCAACAATTGCGGACAACGGTTTCGCTACCGAAAGGCACCGGTCAAATCATCAGAATTGCGGTAATTGCTAAGGGTGAAAAAGTGAAAGAAGCCCTCAACGCAGGTGCCGATATTGCAGGTTCCGAAGAATTGATCGATGACATTCAAAAAGGCATGATGGATTTCGATCGCCTGATTGCAACTCCCGACGTAATGCCGCTGGTGGCAAAATTGGGACGGCTATTAGGCCCTCGCGGTTTGATGCCTTCTCCCAAAGGCGGTACGGTGACAACAGATATCGCTCAGGCGATCGACGAGTTTAAAGGCGGTAAACTGGAATTTCGGGCCGATCGAACTGGTATCGTTCACGTGATGTTTGGCAAGGCAGCTTTTCCAGCAGAAGATTTGCTGATCAACCTGCGCGCATTGCAAGAAACAGTCGATCGCAACCGTCCTTCTGGTGCGAAAGGTCGCTACTGGCGCACTATGTACGTATCCGCAACAATGGGACCCTCGATCGAAGTCGATATCAGTGCCCTGCGCGATATGAAAATGGACGCTGCTTAGCAACAAATTCACCTAGGACTGGGGCGTATTTTTCAAGCCTGAGATTCCCCCAGTTGTAGGTTGAGTTGAGGCACGAAACCCAACGCTGTTTCCGAAATGTGTTGTTGGGTTGCGCTACGCTCGGGCCCAACCTACGGCTAAATAGGATAAGTAGCAAAACACGCTCCAACCAGAAACCAGATTGTTACGAAAATATTTCGTTGAAATTTGGTAAAAAACTTGATTTCTTTGGTGCTATAATTTATCGAGCAAGTAGCAACCAGCTCAATACAAAATCAATAAGCTGA
>JBOFTL010000075.1:0-5111 GCA_051652045.1 Microcoleus sp.
CTGAGGAAAACTGAGGTTTATTAGCAGGAAGATCGATCGTTTGACAGGAAAAATGAAGAAAATCTGAGGTTGCAGGTGGCGAGGAATCGATCGATACTGAGGAAAACTGAGGTTTTTGAAACCGTGAATGTATCCGATCGCGAGTTCATAAAATAGCGCTACAATCGATCGCGTATTTAACCAAGAATTGATTGATATTATAAAAGGTATTTGTAGCAGAATTTTATGGAATCGTAATAGTAGATCCCCATAAGTAAAAATACTAGGAATTACGCAAAGAAACCGGGCTTCTTGGAAAAATCCTAGATTATCGATGAAAAATCTACAAAGACACCCGGTTTCTGACTGTTGGTGCCTGAGCCCTAAATATAGCAACCGCCAAGATGGTTATTGAGATTTTAGATCGCCCAAAACGTTACTGTGATTCCCTCTTCCTTCTTCCTTCTGCCATACATGAAATTAGCGCGATCGCACCCAACATCTAGTAATAAATACTGATTGTGCCACTCTTGAGGGCGGAATGCGGTAAGTTCGATCGACCCTAAAGTAGGCTATAGCTGGAATGTAGCTAGTACGAGTCTAACGCGATGTCGTCTTCTAAAGGTCGATCGAGCAAAATTGAATTGAGCATCTTGGCATCGCATCCCGAATTGCTGAGAGGCTTAGATGCATGGCTGCAACTGGGTTTGTTGTCGGAAATTGAGGTGAAGCAATTATGCCGCCAGTATTTAGTTTGTCAGATTGAAGCTCCTGCTGTCTCTCAACCTCAAATTGCAGAGATCGTGCCTGCTGAGATTCCAGCACAAAAAGAACCTGTTTTAGCAACGCCTGCAGCATTACCAAATACCGAAAACAGCGATTTTGAAACTCCAGAAATAGAGCCGAATCCTAATTTTATCGCTCAGATGCTGCACTCGTTAATTGCAGAAATTAGCGTCGTGTGGCTGCTATTTTTAGGAGTATTCATGGTAGTTGTCTCCTCTGGAGTTTTAGCTGCCAGTCAGTGGGAAAAGTTTCCTGCTGCGGGACAATACGGAGTTTTATTAGCTTATACTTTAACCTTTTGGGCGATCGGCAGTTGGGCAAACAAACAGCCAAATTTGCAATTAACTGCTCAAACTTTGCAAGCGGTGACGCTGTTATTAGTGCCGATCAATTTTTGGGCGATGGATACTTTTGGATTGTGGCGGTATCCTGGAGATTGGATTGTCGCGATCGCGGCCGCAGCAATTTTGAGTTGGATAACTTTGAGAATTATCAAATATCGATACGAACAATTATCTGGCAGCAAGATAGCTCGATCGATCGCGTTAAATCATTTAGGATTGAGTTATTTACATTGGGGTTGGGCGTTTGCCAACTTTTCATTGGCAGCAGTTTATTTAGGTACTGTGGGAACTGCGGCTGCTACTGTTTATCAAGTTAGGCAACAATATTTACAATCTCGCAGATCGGCAATTCATCCTCCGAGTTCCCCTACTTTCTTTGGATCGAAACAAGATTTAGTTAACTATAAAAAAGCAATTTTAATCGCTTACTCTCTGGGAATTTTACTGAGCAGGGCGATTTTTGTCAAGGATATCAATATCGCAGAAATGGGTTTGGCTTTGGCAATTTCCGGCACTCTTTTAGGATGGGTAGATTGGCAGCAATTTGGGGAAAGTTCGCCTGATGCGGGTAATAAATCCGAACAGCATAATTCCGGCAGCTTGGTTAATTGGCAAGTAGTGGGAGGATCTTTATTAGGTTTGGGCTGGCTGGTTTGCGTGGAGGATATCCCCTTACAAGCTATAGCTGTTAGCGGCTTGGGTGCGTGGTTTTTTGCTAACCGTTTGTGGCGGTTTTGGCAAAAGTTTGATTGGTTGATGCTGTTTGCGATCGGACTGCAAAGTTTTTGGCTGACGTGGCGGGTGATTCCTGTCGCAATGCAAACGCAAATTGTCAGATTTTTAACTCAAATTACCGATTCTGGCTCAACACCTTGGGCTTTATGGGGTGTGGTGCTATTACCTTATTTAATTTTAACGGTAAGCGCGACGCAGTTGTTTTATCGCAGGCAAAAATTTCAGCTTGCGAGTTTTGGTGAAACCCTAGCTTTTTGTTTGGGAACTGTTTTAACTATCATCAGTTTAGTGAATCCCTGTTTGCGATCGATTAATTTATTCACCTCTGCTTTCCTGCTGGGATGGGTGACGCGAAAATATGCTATTAAGCGCAATGATAATCGCCCTAAATCTCATGTTACTAGGGTCGATCGCGCTCAAAATCCAGCCAGTTTAGTTTATCTTACCCACATTCTGGGTTTGTGCGCCATCTGTTCGGCAATTGATTTATTTTTTCCCCGCCAAACCGCGCAAATTTGGTCGGTTATTTTGTTAGGTTTGATGGTAGCAGAATGGAGTGTTTTTGTCAAACTTCAAGCCAGAAATTTACGAAATAATTCTCTCTCTTTACGCTGGCATCCTTCCTGTTGGCAAAGCGCTTGGTATTTAGGATTAGTGTTAGCAGGATTGAGCTATTTCTTACTGTACGGTAACGTGCGGTTGCCGTGGAATTTAGTGTGGCTGACGGTACCCTTGGCTTTAACTGCTGTGGGTAAATACAGTGCAAGAAATCACAAACAACTCGCTTGTACTTTAAGTTCGATCGCCCTAATCTTAGCACAATTTCTGACTTCCAATTTTTCGCTATATCAGTTAGGAAGTTTGGGTTTGGCGGCGCTACTGATGTCAGTCAATACTTATTATTTAGTAGAACCGCCAGCAGCAGCAATTACAGTCGGATTTAGCTTGAGTTTCGCGACAGTTGCTTTGTTAAAACTGGGATTTTTATCTGGTTGGGATTGGGCAATTGCCTGGACGATCGCCCTTGTTTGTTTGTGGGTATTGCGCGATATAGCCAGTCGTTATTCAACAGGCGAATCCAAGAGTGCGCAACTAGCTAAAATTTACGATCGCGCTTTTGACGGTTGGGCTGTTTTACTGGCAGTCTTGCTATTAGCTAATATCACTGTTTATTCTTTTAACTTGCGTGCCGTAACTGGCTTAAATTTGCAGCCATCCGTGCAAGTATTGGCTGCAATTTTGGGAATAATTGCTGCTGTTGTTTACCGCAGTTACCAACAGTTTGCGCCTCAAGCAATTTACGCCGTGGCTTGGTGTTTGGAGTTACTGCTGATAGTTGGTTTGAGCTTTTTACCTCGCACTCCAATCAATTTAGTAGTTGCTAATATTGCCCTGGGATTATCATTGCAATTACTGGGCGATTTTTGGCGGATGCGACAGCCCGATCGCCCGCTATTACCCAGCTTTCATATTATACCCTTGCTTTACGGATGTTTGGGTTTAATGTGGCGATCGCAAACTTTTGCGAGTTGGACTGGCTTAACTTCTTTAGGTATAGCTTTAATCGCGATCGGCATCGGCCGCCGCCAGCCTGAATTTAAACCTTTGGTATATTTAGGATTAATTGGCGTCTCAGTTTCCGCTTTTGAATCGCTGCTTTATCAACTGTTGCAAACACGGGGAGGAGCTTTTGGTGACGGTTTAATTGTCATGGCAACTCTCGGTACAACTTTAACATATATCTACCGCATTTTATCACCTTGGTTGAGCAATTATTTAGGTATAACAAATGCCGAATTAAAAATCTTCGCTCACTTACACTGGTTGGGAAGCAGTTGGCTGCTGATTTCAGCTTCGGCAAATGTTATCAAATCCGGTTTGAATTTAGGATTAGTAACTGGCACTTTATTAGTTCAATATGCTTTATTGCAAGGGAGAAACAATCCCGATCGGCAGTGGGCAAACATTTGGATTTACTTGGGTTTTCTGGAAGCCTTCGCCATCCGGCTTTATTGGATCAATACACCTTTAGTCAAGTATATTTCCGGCCCTCTCGGCCCTTGGAAAGTGGCGATCGGTTCTCTATTTGCCTATTTCCTTTACATTTTACCTTGGGAAAACTTGGGTTGGTCAAAAACTCCTTGGAAGATCGTAGCTGGGGTGATTCCTATAGTTTTGATTGTGGAAAGTCCGGCTAAGTTTTATCCTGTTAGTTGGTTGGTAGCTGTGGCGTTTTATATTTTCCTAGCTTGGGAACAGCGACAACTTCGTTTTACCTATATTAGTGTAGCGATAATTGACTGGATTTTGCTCCGGTGGTTTTCCGACTTAAGATTGAGTCAGCCGGAATGGTATTTCACGACATTGGGACTATCTTTTCTGTATATCATGCAGTTCGATCCGATGCTGAAATTGCCGGAACAAAAACCCTTGCGTCACAATTTGCGAATGCTAGCAACTGGGCTAATTTGCGGCATTCCTTTGTTAACTCAAGAGTATAATGGTTTAGTAGCCGGGGCTTTTAGTTTAGTAACAATTGCGGCGGGTTTGGCCTTACGAGTGCGCGCATTTCTGTTCGTAGGAACTGGTGTGTTTGTACTGAATGTTTTTTACCAATTGGTAGTTTTGATATTTGATTATCCGCTGATTAAATGGGCAATCGGTTTGGCTTTTGGTGTGGTGTTTATCTGGATTGCAGCTACCTTTGAAACGAGGCGCGATCGAATTGCTGCTTTCGTGCAGCATTGGGTTGTGCAATTGCAATCTTGGGATTGATTTGCTGGCAATTCAACTGATTCGATGTTTTGTAGATGGTGATGCACGGGTTTTGACCCATTTTACCAGTCAATCTTGCACTTTTCACTCGATCGCACGCTCTCGATCGCTATGAGGCTAACGATCGTGGAGAGTTAGGCTCCGAATGAAATGCGAGAACATCGCAGGAGGTAGAGCGACTAATCCTTTGATTTCTAAATATTTGAGTCGATCGGTTTAGGGTAGAGCAGTCGTGAAATCACTTTATAGAAAAAGACTGCAATCCCCTGAACTGGGTGAACGGACTGTATTCTTTGAATTGGCAATCAGCTCGATTTTTGAGGGGCAACCCTGCCAAATCAAAAAACTGAGTAAGGTTTTAGCTAAACAGACGGGAATCCCCACACTATACCGCCTCGGTTAGTGTGGGATGAGAGTCGCGTGAGGCTGTGATTCCACCCGTAAGCAATCTAATAATTGTAGATTTTAGCCGCGGACGGGTGGATGAGGATC
>JBOFTL010000076.1:0-4197 GCA_051652045.1 Microcoleus sp.
AGCAATGCTGATTTGAGCAATGCTGATTTGAGAAGAGCTAATTTGGAGCAAGCGAAGTTAACAAAAGCTCAATTAGCGGGCTGCAATTTATTTCGATCGCGCGGGGCAGATTTATCTGAGGCTGAGTGCGATATTACCACCATCGGTCCGGAAGGATATTGATTTTTAGAGAGGTGTAAGGTGTGAGGTGTGAGGTGTGAGGTAGTAGGGAATGAGCCTAAAACCTAAAACCTAAAACCTAAAACCTACCACCTTCTGCTTAACGACTTGGACCTCGAGAATTTAGTGCATCAAACACGTATCGAGAAATCTCGGGAAATATTTTTTCGTCCTTAGAATAAGCTGGGCTGTCGGCGAAAATTACTAAGATATAAATCGCTCGATCGTCCAAAGTTCTAACAAATGCTGCTTCAGTCCGAGATTTGGAAGTATAGCCCACTTTGGAACCAAAATAAATATTAACTGGTAGAGATTCGCCGAGAAATCCTTTGATAGGATTGGTTGGGTCATTTTTCCAGGCTTTGGGGTCTAAATCCCGAGTCAGCAAGTAAGCCATTTTGCGACTGGCGGTACTGGAAACAGATTGTCTGGTATAAATCTCGTAGATTAATCTGGCAGCTTGATCGGTAGTTACTTGATTGCGAATCGGCTGAGAAGGATCGCCCCGCAATTGCAAATCGCGACCTGCTGGTTGTTCTTGCCTTAAATAGTAGATCGGATAATTTTTGGTACTGAGCATGATATCTGTATAACCTGCTGCTTGGAAAAAATGGTTGATTTGGCGGCGTTTTTCCAGCCAATTTTCCAACTCTTTTCCTGCCAACCTGCCACCGGATTTAGTCTCTGTAATTTTGTCTAACAAGCGGCTAGCTGAATCATTGTTAGAAATTCGCATCATTTGGTCTAAATCGGTAGTAAAAGCAGATTCTTTTTGCTGGATAATTCCTTTTTCTAAAGCTGAGTAAAAAGCTGCCATCCAAAATAATTTCGCAACGCTAGCAGGAAATCTTAAGTTTTGATTTTGATAGCCAGCGAAGGTGTGCAGTTGAGGATTGCTGACATCGATTAACGTAATTGATAGAGGTTCTACAGGCAATTGTTTGCCCGCAGCAATATTTACAGCTTCGTTAACAATAAGCTGCAATTCTTGAGAGTAAGTTGGACTGGGAGGCGTTTTGATGTTGTAAGTAAATGTCCCATCATCTGGAGGCGGCACATTTTCGACTATTTCAGCAACTGCGGGCGGTGCGATAACCTCTTGAGTGGCGATAACTGGCGGTTCGGGAGGGCGGCGCAATCTAAATGGTAATGTAACGATCCACCCGATCGCGATCGTCCCGACAATTAAGGACAGGATGTTGCGGTATTTTAAACGAGCGAACTGCTTCCTCAGACGGCGGCGGTATTTGACGTGAGGGGGCTGTTGCTGGTATTTAGCCGGATCGAGGCCTTGGGGCTGTAGGGGGTGTTGGTATTTAGCCGGATCGATGCGTTGGGGCTGGATGGGGTGTTGGTATTTAGCTGGATCGATGCGTTGAGGCTGTTTGTAGCGTTGGGGCTGGATCTCGTAATGTTGGGGCTGTATTTGACGGCGTTGGGGCTGTGAGGGGCGGCGTTGGGGGCGGATCTGTGAGTGTCGGTTGTCGATTTCCATGCTTGGCGGTGGGGTATCAAATTCGCACGTTCAGTTTATAATATGTCGGCGTGCAAATGGCAACTGTGCCGATCGATTCCGCTTGTGCCGATTTTATGTATTTGCTGGGCGGATTGATGCTTCCAATAATTGTAAAAGTTTCAGGATAACACTAAGTTGAAGCAAAATCCGCGAAAAAATATGAGAAAATTTTTGACTTTTGCTGTTTTGGGATTTACGATCGCCAGTATCAATAGTTTGGCATTCTTCCCGTTTGCTACATTTAGTTCTCATTCTGCTGCTGTTGCTGGCGATTCCCTAGGGGATAGCTTCGCAGCGCGTACTTTGGTCAGTCGAGAAGTCCCAAATCTGGAACCTACCAAACAACCAAATGTTTTAACTTCCAGCAATTTATTTTGGAACTTCAAAAATGCGCCGGAAATTTCTTCTTCTCAATTGCTAGATTTGCTAGTCGGACGATCGGACTCAAACGATCGCGCTTCGGGGATTGTAGCACGAGCTGAAGATCTAGCGAAGTTCGATCGGGTGATGGAATACGCCAAAAAGCATAATTTGCAGGGTCGATCTATGGGAGAAATCGTGCAAGCAATTGCTGATAAATTCCTCGGCAAACCCTATGCTGCTGGTTTGTTGGATAAATCCAATGAAGAAAAGTTAATTGTAACTTTGAATGAATTTGATTGCGTGCTGTTTGTCGAAACCGTACTGGCACTATCTCGCGGGATTGCAGTCAAAGATTACAACTACCAAAATTTTGTCCGCCGCATCGAAGAACAGCGGTATCTGAACGGAAAAATGAACGGTTATTGCAGCAGATTGCACTATTTTTCCGAATGGATCGACGACAATAATAAGCGGCAA
The DNA here is from genome assembly GCA_051652045.1 of Microcoleus sp. GTDB lineage: Bacteria > Cyanobacteriota > Cyanobacteriia > Cyanobacteriales > Microcoleaceae > Microcoleus. Next base: position 2,516 of record JBOFTL010000076.1, read on the forward strand.
ACTGTAGAAAATATCACGGTTCAACTCGGCGGGATACCGATGGATAAAAAGTTGAATTTTATGAGCCAGCACCGCAGCAGTTACCCGCAAATGGCAAAGGATGAGGCAACTTATCAATGCAGAGTTGGCGTCGAAGCAGATTTAGCAAAAACTACTGTTAATTACCTGCCAACTAATCGGATAAAAAGTGTTTATTCTCAGTTAAAGCCGGGAGATATTGTAGCGGTAGCTACTGATATTAAAGGATTGGATGTGACGCATACAGGTTTTGTTTATCGAAATGCTGAGGGAAATCTGGGTTTAATTCACGCTTCGCCAGCCGGGAAGGTGACAGTTGCTTCCGATTTGCAAAGGTATATTAGTAGAGTGGACAATGCGATCGGAATTGTAGTAGCAAGGGCGATCGATCCTCGTTAAAAGTTAATATGATTCTGTTTTCCACTGACTATTTGAATCAAGCGCGATCGACCCTCTCCACCGAACAGCGAAATATGCGATATAATCTCAAGTAAAATTATAATTGTTTGAGCTTAGCAATCCGCCACTTCAAATTATTACAGCAATTACGGAGAACGAAAATGTCTGACTTAGAAAAAGGTTTAACTGCTTTTAATAACCAAGATTATACCCCAGCATTTACCTTGTTAAAACCGCTAGCAGAACAAGGAAATTCAGAAGCCCAGTGCATCATTGCCAGTATGTACCATTTAGGATTAGGTCGAGAAAAGACGATCTCAGAGGCAATTAAATGGTATATCAAATCCGCAGAGCAAGGTTATGCTGTTGCTTCAAACAACTTAGGAGGAATTTATCTGTGCGGTGGTGATGGTGTAGCAGCCGATCGCACTTTAGCAGAAAAATGGTTTCAAAAAGCTAGAGAACAAGGATTTTTACATACACCTATTTCTACTGACTATTTGAACCAAGCTAGCATTGCATAAAGCGAGCCCCTCCGCTTCGCTCCGCCCAAAACAAAAACCCGGTTTATCCAAAAAACCGGGCTCAATGATCCGCGTTAATCCGCGTTAATCCGCCTAATCTGCGGTTGCAAAAATCCTACAATTGCTTCACCTCAGCAACCAACTTCGACACCACATCCTTAGCGCTACCAAACAACATCATTGTCTTATCCTGATAAAACAACTCGTTGTCAACACCCGAAAAACCAGCATTCATCCCGCGCTTAATTACGATCGTATGCTTGGCCTTATCTACTTCTAAAATCGGCATCCCATAAATCGGGCTCGCCGTATCGTGACGTGCCGCCGGATTCACCACATCATTCGCACCGATTACCAAAGCAACATCAGTTTCCTCAAACTGCGGGTTGATATCGTCCATATCGTACAACTGCGGGTAAGGCACGTTTGCCTCCGCCAGCAACACATTCATGTGCCCCGGCATCCGCCCCGCCACCGGGTGAATCGCGTATTTCACGTCAACACCCATTTTTTCCAAACCGTCGGCTAACTCGCGTACCGAATGCTGCGCTTGCGCTACAGCCATCCCGTAACCCGGAATAATTACCACCGATCGCGCGTAACCTAACATCATCGCACTTTCTTCCAGATCGATGCTGCGCACTGTTTTGTCGATCGCACCTGCGCCACCAGCCCCAGCAGTCGCAGCGCCGCCACCGCCGCCAAACGCGCCAAACAACACGTTAGATAGCGATCGATTCA
>JBOFTL010000077.1:0-5330 GCA_051652045.1 Microcoleus sp.
ATTTTCCCAGATCCGTTAGCATCGGCGACTTCAACAGTGACGGCTCCCCCGACTTAGCTGTGGCGAACTCCGGCAGCAACACTGCTTCGATCCTGCTCAACATCACCCCTACAGGGGCCACCACCCCGACTTTGGTCACGCAAGTAACCTTCGCTACTGGCACGAACCCCTACTCCGTCAGCATCGGCGACATCAACGGCGACGGCAAACCCGACTTAGCTGTGTCGAACCGCGAAAGCAACAGCGTTTCGATCCTGCTCAATACCACCCCTCCATGGACTGCCATCCCGACTTTTGCTACACAAGTCGCCTTCGCTACTGGCAGTTTCCCCACTTCCATCAGCATCGGCGACATCAACGGCGACGGCAAACCCGACTTAGCTGTGACGAACAGCAACAGCAACAACGTCTCCATTCTGCTCAATAGCACCGCCAAAGTTACTGCTGTCACCGCCACCACTCCCGATGGCACCTACGGCGTCGGTGCCACCATCGCCATCACCGTCACCTTCGATCAAATTGTCACTGTCACCGGCAAGCCCCTACTCCAACTAGAAACTGGCACGACTGACTCTTTTGCCACCTACGCCTCTGGTAGTGGAACTACAGCCCTCACCTTCAACTATTTAGTCCAACCAGGAGACACTTCTGGCGACTTAGAATATCTAACCACCAACGCCCTCACCCTGAGCGGCGGCACGATTAAAGATAATTTGACTGCGGATGCCGATTTAACTCTTCCCGCTTTAGGCTTTGCTAACTCCCTCAGCGCTAGCAAGGCGATAGTTATCGGTCAAACCATAGCTGATAATATTCCACCCACAGTTGCCTTAACATCAACTTCAGCAACTACAGTCAACGGTTTATTTAGCGTCACCGCTACCTTTAGTGAAAATGTCACTGGATTTGATAATACCGATCTCACCTTAGCCAATGCTACTGTCAGTAATTTTGTCACTATTGATGCGAGAACTTACACTTTTGATGTCAGTCCCAGTGCTACCGGTAATGTCACAGTTGATGTCCCGGCAGCTAAAGCTACTGATAGTGCGGGCAATAATAATACCGCTGCAATTCAACTAATTCGTACTGCGGAAATTACCCCAATACCAACACCAACACCGACACCAACTCCAACACCAACTCCAACGCCAACTCCAACTCCAACACTTCCAACACCAACACCAGCACCTCCAACACCAACTCCAACGCCACCAATACCAACTCCAACGCCACCTCTTGACAACCAACTACCCATAGTTAACAACCCAATATGGACTCAAAGTAGTGCTACTGGATTTTCTAGCAATACCGCTTTTGCCTTTGCTGCTGACACATTTATCGCTGCAAATCCGGGCGATACTATTACCTACATAGTCACCGCCCTAGATAATAATTCAGTCGCCGAGGGAGAAGATTATTTTTGGACGCTGGGCGCAAATGGAGGTTCCTACAAGCGGAAAACCGAAAATGCTTCCGTAACTGCGATTCCGACAATATTTGACGGGCCGAATGCTGCACTAAAATTTGACCCGACTACCCGCACTCTCAGTCAAGTACCGGGAACTAATTTATCTTTACCGCAATGGGTAGAAGTTAAAGCTACTAGCAGTAACGGTAAGAGTGTCAGCGAATTATTGCACCTTCAAGGCTGGAATTGCACGGGTTTTGTAATTGACGACTATATTGCCAGTGCGAATGTCTTCTTTGATGCGAACAAAAATGGCATCGCCGATCCTAACGAACCCAAAGGCACAAGTGACGGTAAAGGTGCATTTGGTTTTGATATTCCTTTCAGCACTTTTGATACTAACAAAAACGGCAAACTCGATCCAAATGAAGGTAATTTAGTTGCTTTTGGCGGCACCGACATCGGTACGGGCTTACCCCTAGAAACTCCGTTAAAAGCAACGGGAGATGCCACAGTAATTACTTTACTGACTAGCATTTTAGCCGAATTAGCCGATCGCGGCTTAAGCGTGAATGAAGCCAATGCCAAAGTCACCACTGCTTTCGGTATTCCCAGCGATATCCCGATTAATTATGTCGATCCGATCGCCGCTACCCAAGGGCAACAACCGGGTGCTAAAGCGTTATTAACGGCGATGCTTGTAGCCCAAAATTCGATTACTCAAACAGCGGGATTAATTGAAGGTGCCAGCAATCTGAGTATGGGTGATGCTGTCAAGCAAATAATTAGTACGATCGCCGATCGCATCCAAACAGGAACCTTAGATTTCACCAAATCCGAACAAGTGGCGGATTTAATCTCAAAAGTGGCCGATCGAGTAAGGGCGATCGATCCTAATTTTAACGCCCAAGAGATATCAGTGGCGGCACCAGCACTAGCCCAGGTAATCGCAGCATCTAATCAACGGATTGTTAGTGCGATCGACACTAATACCGATCTGACACAACTGCAAAAACAAGTAGCAGCAATCCAAAAAATTGCTTTGGGTGAAACAACTCAAGATTTTAAAGCATTTGGTGCCGGTCAAAAATCCCTCGATTCTCTAATTGCAGAAAACACGGGTGCAGCTTTAGACGAACAAATTGCAACTGGTGGTAATAACCCTGTAACTCCAACTCCAACTCCTATTACACCAACACCAACTCCCATTGAACCAACACCAACACCGACTCCTATTACACCAACTCCGACTCCTATTACACCAACACCAACTCCCATTGAACTAACTCCAACACCAACACCAATTACGCCAACACCAACACCAATTACACCAACTCCAACTCCGAATCCAACACCAACTAATACTCCAAACCCAACACCAACTAATACGCCAACACCAACACCAACACCAAGTTCGATCGCACCACCGACAATTTTACCGACAGGCGAAGTACAAATAACAATTGTCAGACCGCAACCATCGGTATCGAGTAACGTGCGATCGAACTTACCAGAAAACACCCGATTAGGAGATGTTTACCTGCTAACAGATGGCAGCGATACCAGCATTCCAGCAGCAGCATTAGGTTTAAGCGTATTTGCCCTTTCCGGCAACGATTCCTTAACAGGTTTAGACTTTCCAAACACCTATTTTGGGAATCAAGGAGAAGATACTTTAGTAGGTGAAGGAGGAAACGACGAACTAATTGGCGGCAAAGGTTCAGATTCGATCGCGGGCGGTATTGGCAATGATTTTGTTAGCGGGAATAATGATAACGATATCCTGCTAGGTGGTGAAGGCGATGATACCTTGCGCGGCGGCAAACAAGATGATATTTTATCAGGCGGTGCGGGTAACGATGTTTTGAATGGCGATCCGGGCTTCGATCTTCTCACGGGAGGGGTTGGGAGCGATCGATTTGTCTTGCAGGATACGGCGACTGAACTATCTCAAGCAGATGTGATTCTTGACTTCACTGCGATCGATCGAATCCAGTTAATTGATGTTACTTTCAGTCAGCTAACTTTTGAATCAGTTAGTGTAGTTTTAGATGGTGCAACTGCCGTAACATCAACAGCGATTAAATCGGGAAATAACTACTTGGGAGTGGTTTATAATGTGAATTCAACTGCTCTTAATAGTAGTTCATTTGTGTGAGGAGTGATATTGTTAGTGAGTCGCACAGTCCGACAGGGAATCAATTCCCTGTCTCATAGCGAAAGTCCTCTGAAAGAGGACTAATAGAGAGGGCATTTTTAGTTAATTTGCTCGACAACAATCTTGTTGTCCAACAATTGAAACTGACAGTCGGTTTCAACCGACTTTAGCTATGAGGCAGGGGTTTGAACCCCTGCCGGATTGTGAATTTGACGCTCGATCGAATGCTGTTGCGAAAATCCCCAAGGGAAGAAAGCAGAATCCTAAGTAGTGATGCTTGGGAATCATCGGCGTTAAGAAGGCGGGGTGGATGTCAACGAATCCGCGTCCCCACTCTGAAATAATATAAAACAGTTCGATCGCACGTACAGAAATTCGGAAGGAGTCGCTCAGTGGCAGCAGGCGAACGCGCGTTAACATCAGAACAGATTGACTCTCGGGACATTAACTGGCCCTTGTGGCCGATCGTCCCTCTCTATCCCTACAGCAAGCGGCGCACCATCCGCAAGGAAATAGTCAAGGATACAATCTGGACTTTTGACCAACTTCAAGGCATTTTCTACGTAGTCGTCCCGATTCGGATGACGGTAATTAAACTACAACCCGCAGGCCTCCTCATCTATTCCCCCGTCGCGCCCACTCCCGAATGCCTCCGCTTGCTAAACGAGTTAATAACAGAGCACGGAGAAGTTAAATATATCTTCCTACCAACTGCTTCCGGCCTCGAACACAAGGTTTTTGTCGGTCCCTTTTCCCGCTGTTTTCCCGCAGCCCAAATATTTGTCGCCCCAGGACAGTGGAGTTTCCCCCTGAATTTGCCCCTAAGTTGGCTGGGATTTCCCCCCCGACGCACTGCTGTACTTCCCCCCAGCAGCAGCAACACGCCGCTTGCAGGTGAATTTGACTGGGCAATTCTCGGCCCGATCGACCTCGGTTTGGGAAAATTTGCTGAAGTTGCCTTATTTCACGGTCGATCGCGCACGTTGATGCTCACAGATTCTGTCATTTCCATTCCCGAAAATCCACCCGCGATCGTCGAATTCGAGCCCTACCCGCTGCTGTTTCACGCCAAAGATAGTGCCTCAGAAATCTTGCCAGATACCCAAGAAAATCGGCGCAAAGGATGGCAGAGAATCGCTTTATTTGCCACTTATTTTCGCCCTAGCGTGTTGGAAGTGCCACCCTGGTCAGGAGTATTAGCTGATGCTCTCAAAGCGCCCGATCGATCTAAAAAAGCTTATTTCGGGTTGTTTCCGTTCCAGTGGAAAATGGGTTGGGAGCGATCGTTTGAAGCTTTGCGGGGCGAGGGTAGATTATTGGTGGCACCGGTGTTGCAAGCGTTGATTTTGAATCGGACACCACAGGAAACTCTGGATTGGGTAGAGAAAGTAGCGAGTTGGGATTTTCAAAGAATTGTACCGTGTCATTTCGATCGGGCGATCGATTGCAGCCGGCAGGAATTTCGCCAAGCATTTTCGTTTCTAAAAAAACACTCGAATGTTAATGCTTTACCTGAAGATGATTTTAAATTGCTTAGGGAGATCGATGTTGGTTTGAGTAAAACTGGTTTAGTTCCTCATGCCAAGGAGAAAGTTTGAATAGATCGATCGGAGATAATCACCCGTCAACCACCCACCACTAATCGGAGTACCGATATAGTGGGGGCTTGAAAGAGCCTAGTTGACCAGTCTAAGTGTATAAAATCACTACGTTTAAGGCAAGAGTTAAAGACCTACCAGAGAATGCGTAGCTAGTTCTCTG
>JBOFTL010000078.1:0-3539 GCA_051652045.1 Microcoleus sp.
AGGAAGGGATGAAGATCGGACAGTTGATTTTCCACAGACTAGATGCTATGCCCAGGCGGTCTTACGCTGACACTGGCAGATATAACGGTCAGAGTAGCTACATGAGGAGCCTGGGATGATTGCTGCCCCTGATAAAAACGGCAAGCGACTACTGGTTGGACAACGCGTTAAGTATGCTCAGGCGGAGATTACCTACCAAGTAATCTATATTACCGGAGTCAATACCGCAGAGCAGCATGGACGCTGGGTTCTAATTAAGGCTAATGCTCATCCCTGGCCGATCACAGTTCCTTCGTACCTGCTGGAGATTATTAATGAGCCTACTCGAAATTAATCAGATCCTCGAACGCGAGTCTGCAGAAAGGCCATGGATCTTTTTATGGAGATATTTCAATCCTACTCCACCAGGGTGTAGATATCATAATGGTTTGGACTGGTTTGATTATCTAAAGGCAACGGACGATCAGTTATTTTATTGCAAATTAGTGGTAGGAATGTATGGAAAGACTGAATAGAGAACAATGTCAAAGACTTTTGTTTCTGAAGCCAGAACCTTTTTTGTTTGTCGGGGAATTTAGCTACAGTGAACTAAAGGGCTTTATTCTAGCCGCTCTTACAAACAAAAGTGTTGAGCCACATATTGACGACGTGACAAAATTCAAGAAAGTAGAAATTATCTACTCTTCAGAAGATTACCTAACACTTCTTTTGGAAAACGATGAAATCTTGACTATCCGAGCGGTAGGATACGAAGGAGCGTATCTGGAGACGACAACACAAGTCTATCACTTACTCGAAAGTCCAATTCTCTCAAAATTAATAGATCCACGGGTCGCTGATGAGTACTACCTACTAAAAAAAGAGCTAATAAGTTCTCAGCAGGAAGCGGCAGCAGAAAAAGCAAAGGCAGATAGGCTTAAGCGATATCAGGAACTCAAAAAAGAGTTTGAGGTGCTAGAATAGACAAAGCTCTGGGGGACTTACTACCTACTGAAATAAGTCCAATGCACCCACATAACCTGGAGCGAGTTTTAACCCATGGATTAATCCATGGGTTAATTAGTGTATGCCTTGACCGCCACTAGCAGAGAAAGCGGCATCCATGGTGGCCAAAAACATTGGCGTTCAATGATAAAATAAATGGACACACTATTCCTATCGCAGAGGAACAATATGTCCAATTCCAAGATAACACTTTTCGATTCGCTAACAAAAGAACTGCACTGCAATGATGCAGGCGAAGGGTTTGTATCACTGCGCGGGCTGGCTAGAATGTGTGGGGTCAGCCATAGAAGCTGGAAACAGGGTGGGAGTATTTTTGGGGTAAAAATAGATGAATACATTACTGAGCAAGGATTTGAAGTGGGAGTAAAAACCCTCGACAAGGGAATCCCGGACAAGATTGCAGCCTTGGTCGTTGGATTTTACGCTCAGGAAGGAAAGCCCACCGCACAAAAATATCTAATCAGTTTTGCGGTCTATGGACTCCGTAAAGCCATCCAAGATATCACTGGCTACAAAGTCCCGCTTCGCCCAAAACTTACGGCACAAGAGATCATTGAACTATGTTGCTTGCCAGCTCCGACCACCTGGCAGCGACGTTTTCCAGAAGAGTACTACCAACATTTATCCAGACTGACCGGGCTTGTCGTTGAAGGAAGTGAGCGCCCGATGTTGTTTGCGCAACTGACAAAGGAATTGGTTTACGATTATTTGCCTGCTGGCATTTATGCCGAGGTTAAACGCTGCCAAACCGAAATGGGGAATTGGGATAAGTTGCATCAATTTTTATCCGATGATGGCGTGCTAATCCTTGAAACGCATCAGCGCAGAGTCCTCGAGCATATGCAAGGAGCCGCAAGCTTACCTCAGTTGCGTACCAGCCTGAAGCAAGCCTGCACGGGGCAGTATCAATTGGTTTTGTTGGGAGCTTAGAACGGGTAATTGATACAGAAAAACCCCCGGTTATTAAATATTGCCGGGGGTTTTTCTGTGATTAAACAACCTCCAGAAAGGTTCCAAACTTACTAAAATGCTCCCTAAATGCCTCCGTGTCCCACCCAAAGTACAGACTGACTGACGGGAAATATGGGCGATCGCCAGCAAACTTAACCCGTCCTGACGACTTAATAAACCCCTCCTCCTCTGTTGCCGTGCCTTCAACAGAGGTCCAGAGAACGGCTGACGCAGTTCGACAGTGCCATGGCCGACGACTCAGGGTTTCGGGTCCGTTGTAGCCGACATAGATGGCCTGCTCCAGTGTGGCAAAATCATCCATCTTTGTTTGCACCAGTTTATCCAGCCACTCATGACAAGATGGATTTTTGGGCTCACCCTTGGGGGATTGGGAACCAGGCGGATTTAGGAAGATGGTCTGATAACCTCCCCAGTCCCTATTAAAACCGTCGTCCTCCTTTCTGAAAAAACTAACAGCTCTCACCCGCTCATTAAATTCATCACTACTTGCCGGATCTAGATGAATCCAACCCATTACTTTATGCGCCGCATCAATAATAGCCTGCGGAGTAGGATGGGCATGGTGCGTTGTTTCTGCATTGTTAACTGCTCCGCTCATTTGATCGCCTCTGCCAAATTTGAACAATTGCCCTGACGTTTTAGGATCTGGAGCTTGCGTGCATTAACGGCCTCTCGCCGTGTAGCAAAAGTATAGTCCCGATCCTTGCCGCGCCATCCCCAGCAATCAATCCTAAGCTGTCGGACAGATCCCAACAGCGCTCCTGTCTCCGAATCAAGTAGCAATATTTCTCTGCCTAGACTTGGCTTTTCGATGATCATGTAAATTTCTCAGGAAAACATATCACAAAAATGCCATACCTAGTCTAGGTATGGCATCCGTGAATTCACTGAAACCTATAAATCCAAGCTCGACTTGATCCGTTTAACCATATTGTCCTCCGCGTCGCAAATCCAAACGCAGGGTACGTCGCCAGCCAGCCAAACACACCGGGCATTCTCAAACGCATCATCAAATGTCTCGTACCAGGCTCTATCTGTAAAATTTGTCGTCAAGTAGTGCTGCATTGTTTTTCTCCGTTCGTTCATGCCTATAGCGTGCCCCCCCCACAAAACAAACCGATCATGATATTGTGGAATAGTCGAAAACATATACCCAATGGCTTTTTTCGTACGGTCTAGCCCCAGTCAATCAATTAATGCCAGCCCCTTTATCCAGGGCTTATTGGATGACCCCGATCGCGAGACGGCACTACAAACGCTGGGATTGGATAGCGCTGTAGGCTACGATATTGTCCTACTGGCTGGGCAGTCAAATATGGTTGGCTGGACGGGCAGCGGGCTGAATCCGGCATTAGACACAACAGACCCCCGGATCAGGTGCTGGCCAGGTAGCGGCCCAAATCAAGGACAAATAATTTTGGCAAGTGATCCGCTCCCCCATAGAGAGCAGAGGGGGAGTACTGAAATCGGGCTGGGCATGACTTTCGCCCGTGAGTATGTGCGAACAATCCCCTGCAATCGCTCCATGTTGCTAGTTTGTGCAGCTCTAGGTGGGACTGGAT
>JBOFTL010000079.1:0-3045 GCA_051652045.1 Microcoleus sp.
ATACGTTGGGGATGTACAGGTTATATACCCGAATGGGACGGTTCGCACATGGTTCCGATTTGAGCTAGATGTTTTAGTTGATATCACGCGATCGCTTGGCGTGGTTATCCCAGACCCAGACCCTACCCCCACGCCAACCACGCCAGTGGCTGAAACTCATGATTATATTGTGGTGAATCAAGCAAACCATGGATTTGTACCAGGCAACGGAATTGCATTTACTGGGACGATCTGGATAAAGTCACGAGCAGCGGTTGGAGAGCTTGACAATGGGCTTTGTGTGGGTGTTGTTGATGTCAATAATTTCGCCCGTGCCTGTGCATCAACTTGCTATCAATTATCCGCTCCTCATGGCTACCCGCTGAATAGGGCTTTATTTGTTGGGCCTGTGGCGGGCGTCTTGACAGGCGATCGCGATTTAATACCCGCTGCAAATCAAACCCCAAACTTACTACGACTAGGAGTCGCCGAATGCCCTACTGCTACAACCATAATTTATCGACCCCAATTTGAACCAAAATAAAGCAGTGGAACTGGAGTAGTTATGGCAATTGGAGAAGGGGTCTATTACGACCTCGGCAAAAAAGAGGCGACTACGCCAGTCGCAGTGATCCGAGAATCAGTGGTGCGCGATTTTGCGGTTGGGGATAATTTTTTAACTCACAACTTAGTTAAAACGACTGACACCGTGACGATTCGCGGGGTAGCCTATCCATTGGCCCCGCTTAGTTTTTTCTCAGTTGAAGCGAACAAAATTACAGGGCGTCCATTGGCATTGAATGAATCGTATCGAATTCTGGTGGGGAACGAATATCGTCTATATAAAAATATTGAAGGCGAACTTGTTTCTTACAGTACAGGCAACATGATGGAAGGCCCCGTATACACGCTTGATAGGCAAGGACGAGGGGTCACAAGCGCTACGCCTATTGCTGATTTAGAAGAGGGCAAAAAATATTTCATTCCTGCGAATATCGGAGGGTCATCGGGAAGTGCAACAACCGGAGCTTCTTACACAATCACAGAAGTTGTCAGTGGCGTCAAAGTCGTTAAAGAATTGGCTGAGTTTCAGCAGGTTTATAATGTCCAAACGGCAACATTGCAATGGTTTAGAGGCGGCATTTTGCAGGATCTGTCCCAGCCCGTCCCCTACTCATTTATGATGCTGGAGAAAAATATAAACTTGTTTGAAGCGGATGGCATAACCCGTCGCGTCATCCCTCGGTCCGAGGTTGTCCCATTTTTGCCAAAAGAAGGCGGTGAGGCCGTTGCATTTTTTGCCACTGCAACAGTTAACTTTACGATTGTCTTGAATGCGCAGGACAACAAGCGCGAAAACTTAGCTTATATTTTTCGAGAAACCGCTCCAAATTCGGGCTTCACATGGCGACTACACCCTCCGTTTGATGTGATGAACCTTAGCCGACCACGAGCATTTGATTCTTGTATGCCCCAGCGTGGGGATAGGACACAAGGGATAGTTTATCGATTATTAGGGTATCCCTCCTACAAGAACCCAACGACCGGGGCTTGGCAAAATCGAATTAACTGGACCCCAAAAGCAGACGGAACTTTATTGCAATGGGTAAAAATCGACGCCTCCGAGGAAGCACGGCTTGTATTGGAGGCAAAGATTGAGGCGAACAGTGTGGCGATCGCAGGACTTTCTGGCAACAAGACAGGAGGGACTGTTCGTACAACCGCCAATGTATTGAATGTCCTGAATGGGGATGAAATCATTATTGACGGGGCAGGAGCCATCCAGCTACCGGAAACACCAGGCGATAAATTCACATTCTGGATTAACGACCAATGGAATTATCGACTTGATGCAGGGCGCAACAACGTAGTCCAATGGGAGGGCCAAACGATTGGGGCAGGTCAAGGTCTCTCAACAGCAGACAGCACAACCCCATTTAATTGGGGGCCGGAAGACAAAGGGGCAGTTACAAAATTTGTCTATGATCTGGCGACAAAAAATTGGGAGTTTTTCTTAAGTCGTCAAGGCGTCGCAACAACAGGTCTATCTCAAAAACCTGCCATCATCACAGGGGCAACAACGACGATCGCGCAGCCATACGACAGACTCCGGTTAGGGGGGAATGGCGACATAGATATCAGTGCCCTAAAAAGTAATGGCGAGTTTGTGACCATCAGTTGGCAACCAGGGGAAACATATACGCCTAAAGTCTTATGCCCACAAGGGTATACCATTGGTGGAGTCGCAGAAGATTTTACAATTGACACTATTAATACAGCCTCTAGTCGGGTTACTCTGTTACTTGTAGGGACAGATTACGGGGTATCCATCTAAAGTGGCTAAGTCGAGTGATTTCTTCCCGGTTGCAAAGACTGGGACCGGGGGGACTACGACCGAAACAGACCCCGTTGCTGTACAGAGACTTTTAGTTGTTGATGCCAATATTGCAAGAATTGACGCGGCGATCGCAGAGCTAAGGAAAAGCTCAATCGCCAAATTCAACGATGCGCGGGCAGGGTTCATTGTGGCAAAGGCAGCGGCTCCAACACAAGACCCGCTGTTCTCCTCCGTCGTCCCATCCCTGGATACGCTTGAAACAGAGCTGAATGGATTAGACCTGACCAAATCAAGTACTGATTCAGTCAATGGGTTGAACGCCGTAATCAAGGCACTGGAAGAAAGCCTAACGGCTGTACAAGAGCCCGTTGACCAATTCAGCGTGGATGATGTGACGGCGAAGGTGGCAGCCGTTAACGCGGCGATCGCCACTACAAAAACATCCCCTTCAGAAGCGGAAGCAATCAATAAACTAAAGGCTGATCTTGCCGCCATTGATAAAGTAAAGGCATCTCAGGCTGAAATTGATAAAATCAACACCGCTATAAAAACAGCCAATGATGCCATTGATGCATTAAAAGCGGGTGGCGGTGGCACAGCTGACCTAACGGCGGTGAATAAGGCGATCGCCGATGCCGATACTGAAATCAAAGCCCTCAAAGCCAAGCAAGACGCCACTGCTGAATCATTACAGAAAACCACTCAGTCTGTTGCAGACCTAGCGATTC
>JBOFTL010000080.1:0-2107 GCA_051652045.1 Microcoleus sp.
CAATTTAAATTTTCAAGAAAACGAACAGCTTCAGGAGTTATGGGATTAATTCTAATTCCTTGAGTAATTGCGTGTTCAGGATTAACAAAATTAAACGCATAGCTAAAGCGATGTTCTAAAGTTTTATAAGCTTGAATCAATGGCTCTCGTTTTTTGCGTCGCTCTTCTTTTTCGGATTTAATCTTCAATGCTTCAATTCTTTGCGCTTCTAATCTTTTTTCGAAAGAAATCCGATCTCGTTCAATTTCTTCCGCAGTGCGAATCTCAGGTCCAAATTGATAATCGTTGAACCAATAGCCACCGTTACGCCAATTCTCGGTAACTGATAAATGGTCTAAACTGATATAAATCCCTTTACCTAAATCATTATTCATACTTAAAACTAAATCACGAAAAGGCATCCAATCGGATTGCTCAAGTTCTTCAGCATAAGCTACCCCATACGACTTTTGTCTCCCGTCAGATTCCCATGCATCATAAGCCGACATACCACCAGAGATCGAAATGTTATCAGAACAGGTAAGAATGCCATCAGACTCTTCCCATTCATCCCACTCACTTAAATAGATTTCTACATCAATAACTTCACCTAAATCATTTTTGAACTCAGTGGCATCAATTAAATCAAGCACTTCACTCCTGAGGTCAGCCAAGCCTTTGCGCGCAATATCTAAAGCTGAAACTTGATCATCCATGATCGGAACTCGATAGTATAAACCAATATCTGCCATCTCTCTTTTCCTTAACTCTTTCTATACAATACACACTAATCGATTAAAAAGTGACATTTGTTGCAAAATTGTTACAATTCATACAGCCCCGCAAGTAGCAGGCATACGATCGCCTCTTCCAGCGAATCAATCTGTGCATCTCGCTGATATCGCTCGATTTGGGGCAAGAGCGGCGCGATCGCCAAGCCCAATTCGATTAGTTGGGCGATCGCGTGGTTGCGTCCGTTTTTTGTGGTGATGCTTGATTCAGCCTTGTATTTGTCGATCCGAGCAACCAAGGCGGGGTCCAAGGGGACTTGTAGGCGATCGGGCTTATATGGAAGTGGCGATCGGCCTTTCCTGTTTAGGTTTGCGAGAGAATTGGGATGGGCCAAAATTTGTTTCTATAAACTATCCCTATATTCTACACCTTTATCCGATAAATTCAACCCCAACCAAAATCCTTTGCTTATCTTCCGCTCTTCTGAGTGCCCGTGCCAGTGCTGCAACTGCGTTGGGGCGATTTTCGGTCATGGCGAGCAGTGCGGTATCGGTGATTTTGGGAAGTTCGACAAGGTGCGAAAAAGTATCCATGATGTTTTCCTGTTTTGGTTGATATTCTATGCCCAGACTACGTTCCAGCCATTAGCCAGAAGTTCAATTCTTTTACAAAGTCCTGTAATTTCATCATTATATTTAAATGTTAGATGGCCTTGGTAGTAAAACTCAACGCCACCATCTATTATTTTTGCCGTAAATTCTTTTGGTCCGCGTAATGACGTTTCTTTGTTATCTCTAAATTCTCTCATTTTGTCCCCCTTTTTCGCTATATACCTAGTCTGCCCATTTGCGAATCTATTCGATCACCAATTCGGCCCCATCTTCCGTGCATTGCACTTGAGCGCAGTCGGGCTGGGTATCCGGCGTGATGACGACTTGAGCGGTTGCTGAAAATCCGATCGCGATCGCCGCACAAGTCCCGAAAACGGCATAAGCAGCTAGTGGCAAAAGACATTTCAGGTTGTACATTTTTTGTTCTCCGTTCATTACTTACTTAGGATGCCCACGAGAGAACCGGATTGATCATCGAATCTGAAGAAATGCGATCGCCAAGTCAAATATAGCTAAAACCCTTGTGCAGGAAAGGATTGACGGATTCATTACTTAATGCTTTACTGCATTGATTACTGCATTACTCAATCAACTAATTAAGTAATGCAGCAATCAATGCAGTAAAGGAGGAATCATGGCCGTAATCGCGATCGCCAATCAGAAAGGTGGCTGCGGAAAATCCACCACAGCCGTACATTTGGCCCACTGGCTACAAACCCACGGATCCACAATCCTAATCGATGCCGATGCCCAGCAGAGTTCATCGCATTGGTTAGGGGCCATGG
>JBOFTL010000081.1:0-8739 GCA_051652045.1 Microcoleus sp.
GGGAATACGCTTGTCGGGCCGGAACAACTACACGTTTTCATTTTGGAGAAACGATAACGACAGATTTAGCGACAGATTTAGCGAATTACAACTCTCCCCGCAACAAAACAATGCCTGTGGGGAGTTCTGGCGTACCGAATGAATTGGGACTATACAATACCAAAACAACGCCTGTGGGGAGTTTTGGCATAGCGAATGCCTTTGGACTATACGATATGCACGGCAACGTCTGCGAATGGTGTGCAGACCCTTGGCATAATTGCTATAAAGGTGCGCCTAATGATGGTACGGTTTGGGATAAAAATTGTAATGATAATCGTTATCAAAGCTACATTGATTTATTAGTCTATACCAGAGAAAATAAGCGAGTCCGGGTGCTGCGCGGTGGTTCGTACCTCAGCAACCGTCCGATGAACTGCCGTTCGGCGGATCGTAGCGACGGCATGGAGCCGGACTACCGCAGCGACTGCTTCGGTTTTCGTGTTGCCTGCGCGGTTGCGCGGACTTAATTTCTCTTTGCACTTTAACACTTTTTTTCTCTGCACTTTTTATTTTTTACTTTTAGTTGCCGCCTCTGGTGGCTCGATTTTTTTGCCGGTCAGTTGGGGAAATCAAATCGATTTGTTCTCCAGTCTGTCGGGGCGATCGATTGGTATCGAGTCCACCGGGGCGATCGATTTGTCCCGAAGTCCGCCGGGGATTCAAATCCCCGTCTCATAGCGGAAGTCGGTTGAAACCGACTGAAGAAAAGCGGATAATTTTGATAAAAAATCTGTTTTTCAGTCCTCTTCCAGAGGACTTTAGCTATGAGACGGGGGTTTATAACCCCCGGCGGAATCGTTGGTAATTGCGAGAATTTCGGCACGGATCGCGCTTGAAAAAATGGACAAACTGCCCGATTTTTATAATGCTCGATCGGGGCGATCGAATCGATCGATATTTTTTAATATTACTTTGGATCGCAGCGGATTTCGATGATAAATCCGTCCGGATCGTAGAAGTAAATGCCGCGTCCTGTAGCGCGGGTGACGGGGCCGGAGTCGATCGCAATTTGATTGGAGTTTAGCACTTCTAGGGCGCGATCGAACAATTCCGGATCGATGTCAAATGCTAGATGATTTGCCCGAGTAAAAGCTTTCTCGGGGTCGGGATTTGGTGGTTCTAAATCTGGCTGCCAAAATAAGTCTATAACTGTGCCGTCTGGAGTGATGAAATTAGCGACTTTGCCCGCAGCAACTAACTCTTTTAAAGTTGCGGGAATTTCTGTTCCCGTGAGTTCGTGCAGCCCGAGAATTGTTCCGTAGAAGTGGCGGGAAGCTGTCATATCGCGCACGTTTAAAGCGACGTGGTGGACGCGACGCAATTCTCCGGGTGCGAGGGTAATTTTTAAGGAATTTTCGGCTGTTTGCATGGAGTTATTTGAGAATCTTAAAAGTGTGTTTGGCAACAGCTATTAATTGATTTTATTTTTCTTTAGGGAAGGATGCTATCCCGACAAACAGCATGACCAAGCCGCCTCCCAAAATTGCGATCGCCAGTAAGCTTACTATTATATCTAATCCTTGTGTATTTTCCACTAAATACTTCTCCCTTTTTCAATTCTGGTTATTCGTGCGATCGGTTACTGGCGAAATTTGGGAATAAAAGGAAAGAGTAAAAGACTCATCCAAAAAGAAAGATTAATTTCTTCCTTCTTCCCTCTTCCCTCTTCCCTCTTCCCTCTTCCCTCTTCCTTCTTCCTTCTTCCTTCTTCCTTACTTGGCTAATTCTCGCTCGATCGCGCCAATTAATTCTGGCGAATCCGGCCCTACAGCACTCCGAAATCTAGCGACAACTTCACCTTGTTTGCTAACTAAGAATTTCTCAAAATTCCAAGAAACATCGCCTTTCGGATCTGCCGCACTTGTTAGTTTAGCGTACAGCGGGTGTTGCTGGCTGCCTTTGGCGTGTACTTTGTCAAACAATTCAAAGCTGACGCCGTATTTTGTAGTGCAGAAATTGACGATTTCCGAGTTGCTACCCGGTTCCTGAGCTCCGAAATCGTTGCAGGGAAACCCTAAAACCCGCAGCCCCGCATCGCTGTACTTTTGACTCAATTCTTCGAGTCCTTTGTATTGAGGGGTATAGCCGCAATAAGATGCGACGTTTACGATCAACAGAACTTTACCAGCGTACTCTCCTAGCTGTTTGTCTGCGCCCGCGATCGTTTTTACTTGAATGTCGGAGATAGTGCTGGTCATTGTTTAAATAACTCTACAATTTTCCACCTTCATTTTACAGCACTGTCGATCGAGGTGCAAGATTTCTCAAACACAATTTAGATCGCGTTCGATCGATTAGCAGCAGTAGATCCGATTTTTAGTGCGGACTAATTTTGCTTCAATAGGGCTGACGCACTCTGGGCCAAAAACCAGGTTTCTGCATCAACATTTCTGGATCTTAGCGAGGATTTTCTCATAGGAGTTACGCACGATCGGTCAGAAACCGGGTTTCTTTGTAGATCTTTCGTTGAGAATATGAGATTTTTCCAAGAAACCCGGTTTCGCTGCTAAAGTCCTGTCTCAGAAAGCAGTTTTTTTGCGTAAGTCCCGTTCAACTATCTGAATAGTTGTCAATCCATGTTTGGTAAGTTTCTTGAAGTTGTTTGTCTTCTAAAACGAGTTCGATGCGAACTTTAGCACAGCCGTGGCGCTGTTGGGCGGCGATCGAATTTAACATTTTGCTGGCTCTAGTGACCGATGTAAATTCAGCCCTGACTGTAGGTTCGGCGCGATCGAACTCTTTTTTACTCAACTCAATTCCTGTAATTTCTCCCTCACCCAAATCTATTTCTGCTAAAACTTTCGGATCTTCGCCGACTTGTTCCACAATCAATTTTTCCCTGTGAAGCGGGACTTCTACCATGCGAGTTTCGATTTCTTTGCGCACGATTACTTCGCCAACTTTGCGCTTGCTGCGGTTGATAACTAGCCGTTCTTCTAAGAGGCGAATAACTTCTCGATCGACAATATCTAATTCTACCTCATTTTCAGCACTCTCCTGATTTTTCATTGTTTCGTTGACACTTGCTGGCTCTAACATAACTGTTGAGGTATTAGTGAATGGGTTATTATTAAATTCGCTCTGAGGAACTGGAGCAATTGCTACCTGATTATTTTGTCCGTAATTTACAGACTTTCCGGGCAGCATTTCAATTTGCTCTGAGTTGAGGTTGACAAATAGAGTTTTTTGATGGTAGTTAACTTTTTTTAGCAATTTAATGCTCAATAAAAAAATGCGGGTATCGGAACGATTCTTGCCTGCTACTACAAAATTTAACTGCCCTTTGGCATCGAAATAAACATCTCTTACTTGACCTACTAAATCGCCTTGGTTATCTTTGACTGTAAAAGTTTTTAATTTAGCTCTAACTTTTTCGGGTACCCGATTGACACGGGTAGTAGGTTTTCCAGCTTCTACTTTTTGCCCTAATGCTTTGCCGTTCATCGTTCAAACTTTTGTAGTTGAATATTTTAAGGGATGTAAGGTGCCTGCGAGGCACCCTACATCACAAGATGCACCTAAGTCTCAATTAGATATTTTTATCTACCACCGGAGTTCCGTCTGTCTTAATATCTAATTCTTCGCGGCGCAAAGTTTCTTCAGCATTTACCGTGTCGCGCACAACTTCTTTTCTGACATTAACTTCTTCCCGCACGTAAGCTTCTTTGTGAATGTCTGCTGTTTCTTCGTACACTTCCATGCGCGCGACTTCGCCTGATTGGAAGTCAGCATCACCGACTGAAACTACTCGCCCTGCGTTGGCTGGCGTCACTCTTTCGATGACAACTCGTTCTTTTTCCACGGGTACAGAAGCGCGGGCGGTTTCAGTTTCAACACGCTTACCAACTGCTACTTCGCCTGTTTTTTGGCGGTTTTTATTCGCAACCAAACGTTCTTCATACAGCTTGAGAGTTTGGTGATCCTGTTCGTTGGTTTCGTACAGGGGTCTGTCCATATCGTAGCTGTAGTTGCTGCGATCGTAACTTGCCGGAGCCGACATTGCAGGAGTAGCGTCTTGAGTGCGGTAAACGCCTCTGACTCTTTCTTCACTGTCATAATCTATCGGTTCCAACTCATTGTAAGCAGGTAATTGTTCTGCTTGAGCTTTGCTGCGCAGCCCTGTAGCGTAAACGCGGCGTGCTCCGTAGTCGAACCGAGCAGAGCCTATCGGTAGCAATACTTTTTTGCCAAAAATCCAGATACCGGTGTCAACAACTAGATAGCGAAAACGCCCGGTTTCGTCAACCAAAGCATCGTAAATGCTGCCCACTTTTTCATCAGAATCGCCGGCATAAACATCAAATCCTTTGATGTCGTCTCCCGCAAAAATTTCTTCTCTATAGTTGGGATAAAAATCTTCCAGTTTTTGCAGTGCCATGTTTTTTTCCTCGTCGCTTTACATAAACTAATCCTATAAATTCCACGGTTATTTACCATCTCCCCAAAGTCTGAAGTGTAGAATTTAGGGGTTTTAATACTATAGGAATAGTGCGGGACCGCGCGATCGCACTCAGCTTTATGAGGAGCATTAGAGTGAGGGAAAGAGAGAAGTTATACCTAATTCGGATGAGTTCGCGATCGGTAAATTGCCACTCTTGATATTTTTGAATAGAGGGAGAGTGGGAGAGGAGGGGGAGGGGGAGAAATTAGTTTGTTTTCTCATAAAGGGGGTAAGCAACCCGGATTTAATATACAGCACTTTTTATGTAAATGAGGTACAAATATCTCGTGGGTAGGGACACGGCATTGCTGTGTCCTTGCAAGGATTATTCCTGAGACGGTTGTACTTCATAAAAGGTGCAATCTGCTGTAAAATGGAAGGTAGCTAACCGCGATTTAGGAATGAGAATTAAATAACTTGCATTTTTTGTAGGTTGGGACCAGGAACGAACCCTCCGCTACGCTTCGCCCAACGCCACACTCGATTGTTGGGTTTCATGCTTCAACCCAACCTACGAAGTTATTTAATCTACGATCCTTAGCATGACAAATTAAAAACCCCTCGCTATGTTACAGAGGGGCGGTACAATTAACAAAAGGTTGGAAGATGAACTCAAATTCGATCGAGCTGAGTTCTAATAGTTTCGATTCTTTTGCGATTGACTCCTAAATCTGATTCTCCCAAACGCGAGGCCGATCGAACGTGAATGACTTTTGCTGTTTCATCTAACAAAAATTCCACATCGTCAACAAATCCCATCAAGCTGCTGGTAAATTCCGCATAAATGTAATTATCAGTTGCGGTAATTATTTTGGTTTTTGCTAAAGATTCGATCGCTTCTTTGAGATTTGCCATTGCCGCTGCGGGTTCAGAATTGTAGGCTAAAGGCTCAATTTTGTGGGCGACATCTTGACTGAAGCTGCTAACGCAATTGGGGGAATTCGGACAGGGGGCCAGTTGTCCCTCCCTAACGCCGAGATTGGTAGGTCTTTTTCCAGCAAACATGGTTTTTTCTCCGGGAATTACGAGGAAAGTGGCGATAGATAGCGCTGCTATTGCTAGCAAGGCTATTAAAATAACTAGCACTCTTTGGAATGCTGTCGGCGATTTTGTTTCTACTGTTTGCAAAGGAGTGTTCCTCATGAACTACAAATCTGCTATCATTTTAATATTAATTGGGTATTGACATGAGCGACGACAGCCAAGAAATATTAGCAGTTAACCAAGCATTCTACCGCGCTTTCGAGAAAAAAGACTTTGCAGCGACGATCGCGATTTGGTCGCAGGGAATTAACACTGTTTGCATTCATCCGGGACGCAGCGCGCTGCGCGGGCCCCAAGCAATTCGCAATTCTTGGGAGCAAATATTTAAAAATACCAGTTATATTGAGATTGATATTGAAGTCATTTCTAGTGAAGTTAGCGGCGATATCGGCTATGCTGTTGTGGTGGAGAATTTGCTGCAAGTTAGCGGCGGTAGGAGAATTAAAGCACAGTCGATCGCTACTAATATTTTTGAACGGATGGGTAATGGTTGGTATTTAGTATCGCATCACGGCAGTCCGGTAATTAAATAATATTAGTTCGGAGTGCGGACTTTAGTCCGTTATCCGGGTTAGAAACTGCCTTTATTGTCATTGCGAACGAAGTTAGATCGTGTCCGATCGCCATTAATAAAAATGGTTGGTAGTGAGGACTTCAGTCCTCAAAAGAAGGACTGAAGTCCTTACTACGAACCTGATTTATCGCTGTTAATAAGATATCTGCCCGAATGCTTTGCCTTTACAACTGATAGGAACACCAATCACTCCAGCTACCGGCATAAAGTTTTGCATGGGGAATTCCAGCTATTTCTAAAGAAAGTAAATTTACGCAAGCCGTCACTCCCGAACCGCAATAAACGATGATTTCTTCTGCCTTTTCTAATTCCTGCCACCGCTGCTTTTGTTCCGAGTCCGATCGCACTTTTCCCGATTCATCTGTTACCTCTTGCCAAGGGTAATTTACAGCACCGGGAATGCAGCCAGCAATCGGGTCGATCGGCTCTTTAATTCCCAGATAGCGCTCTTTTTCTCGCGAATCAACTAAAACTGTACCGGGCAAATCTTTGTGCTGTTTTACAGTTTCAATATCCACCAACCAGTCGCTTTGCAATTGAGGTACAAATTTACCAACTCGGGGACTTGGCAAATTATTTTCTACCGGATATCCCGCCGCTTTCCAACCGCTGAAACCGCCATCTAATAAAGCTATTTTGCTGTGTCCCATATAGCGCAGCAACCACCACAAGCGAGAAGCAAAAGCTAATCGCGAATCGTCATAAGCTACCACTAAAGTTGATGGTGAATCAATCCCGATCGCGCTGAATTTTTCGGATAATTCTGTAAAGTTTGGCAGTGGATGTCTGCCTCCATGTTTGCTGACTTTGCTCGAAAGATCGCGGTTTAAATCTAAATAAAAAGCTCCCGGAATGTGGTTCTCTTCATACTGGTTGCGTCCCAAATCTGGGTCTGCCAGCGAAAATCGGCAGTCAATTATTACTATTTCCGGGTTGTCTGTATTGGCGGCCAGCCATTCGGGAGAAACAATAAATTTAGTGTCAGTCATAAACAGTTGATAGTTGATAGTTGATAGTTGATAGTTGATAATTGACAGTTGACAGTTGACAGTTGACAGTTGATAGTTGACAGTTGACAGTTGACAGTTGACAGTTGATAGTTGATAGTTGATAATTGACAATTGACATTTGACATTTGACATTTGACAGTTAAGGGTTTGGGGTCGATCGGTGTCAATTTTTCATCGCGCTCTCGTTATCAATTGTCAATTTTTAATTGTCAATTTTTATCAGATTCTGACTTTTCTGAAGTTGATTTTTTTGAATTTTCTTTATCGGATTTGACTTTTTCTGAATCAGTTGATTTTTTTGAATTTTCTTTATCGGATTCTGATTTTTCTAAAGTCGATTTTTTGGAGTTTTCTTTTTCTTTTGTTGCTTTTTCGGTAGTGGATTTTTTACGGTTTTCCTTTTCAGAAGTTGACCGATCGCGCGCAGCGGGAGCAGCAATTGGTGGTGGGGGACTGGCGGCGGATTCTTGAGCGTATACCAGATATTTCTGATACTCAACTACTTTAGTCAGAGCTATATCGTGGTGGGGGCTGGATTGCGGTACTCTTCTCATCAAAGAAACAGCTTCTTGCCAGCGATCTGCCACGGAAACCCAATCATCCTTGCTTTTTGCCGATCGCCCGAGTTCTTGTGCTTCGAGCGCTTTGTTCACTGCATCTCGAAAAGTATCGGGTCCGGTTGCTAAACTTCCTGTTTCTTCTAAATTGTTTCCCGTATTGGCTGTCGCTTCGGTAAAATTTTTATTCACAAAAGCTGCGACGGCGATCGCCAAAATTCCCGTAACTATGCCGACTACAATTAAAGTAGTTCTCAGCCTGTTTTCCAATCCCACCAATGTTGCTGTTTTTACCTCTACATCACTGTTAGTTGCCAAGGGTTCACTTCTCGGAACCAGAGCAGCAACCGGCACAGATGCTGCCGCAGATGTCACCTGAGAAAAACTGCTAGCATCCAAACTAAATTCTTGCATCCAAGCAGCAGCTTGCTGACCTGTTTCTCGACCCTCCACTTTCACGGTGCGAATCGATTCCGGTTGCAAATTCGCTAATTTGCTGCGGACTAATTCCACCGATCGATCGCAGTCCGGTATTCGATCGGCTTCGAGAATTATTTCCAAACAATCGCCACTGAGATTAGCTGTTACTGCAATATCTGCCGATTGTAACCCAGATGCCAGCAAAGATGCGATCGCCTGGGGGTTTCCCTGCTTGGCTAGTTCCTGATGATTGAGCTCTGTCATAGTTATTAAGCCAATATAGCAATGGTATTTTATTGGACTGCTCCAAGGCGCTCGAGGACGCCGAGAAACAGAGAAAACACACAGTATATTATCAAAATAGTCCGGATTGTAAATACCTTGATGTTGCGGAAAATTGTCATGCCCAAAGTAAATTAAGGCGTCCCGCTGCGACAACTCTGCCTATTGACAACTATCCTAAAGCGACACACCCTACCGCGATCGCCTCCGGGAAGCGACAATCGCTAAAATTAACTAACAGCCGGGAAGTCCCTCGGTATATTCAGAGGGGATGAATCTGAGCGCTACGCTCCGTACCCCGAATGAATTACCGCAGGGATGAAAGGCTCGTCGGAGGTCGGAACGGAAGCCGACAATTATATCTGACTA